>NZ_CALJXO010000320.1:0-23483 GCF_937988555.1 uncultured Boseongicola sp.
ATGCGCGCGAAGGCTTTTTTGCGGTTCCGAAAGTGGTGGAATAATCGATGACTAAGTTGAACGTCCTGACCATTGCGCAAGCGCGAGAGAAACTCCGTGCGGGTGAAATAACATCGGTTGAATTGACCGAGGCGTGTCTGAAAGCGGCAGACGACGCAAAAACGCTGAATGCCGTGGTGCATGCGACACCCGAGATTGCCCTTGAGCAGGCGAAAGCCGCAGATGTGCGCCTTGCGGCGGGAGATGCCCCTGATTTGTGCGGTATTCCTTTGGGGATCAAAGACTTGTTTTGCACCAAGGGCGTAGCAAGTCAGGCCGCCAGCGGCATCCTGGAGGGCTTCAAGCCCGAATATGAATCCACT
Source organism: uncultured Boseongicola sp. (assembly GCF_937988555.1). Lineage (NCBI taxonomy): Bacteria > Pseudomonadati > Pseudomonadota > Alphaproteobacteria > Rhodobacterales > Paracoccaceae > Boseongicola > uncultured Boseongicola sp. The sequence goes on from NZ_CALJXO010000320.1 coordinate 363, forward strand.
GTGACAAGCCAGCTTTTCGATGCAGGTGCCGTGATGATCGGCAAGCTGAACATGGATGAATTTGCTATGGGCTCGTCAAACGAAACAAGTGTCTACGGCAACGTCATCAACCCCTGGCGGCGCGACAACGACGAAACGGCGCTGACCCCCGGCGGGTCTTCGGGCGGCTCAGCCTCAGCTGTTGCGGCTGACTTATGCCTTGCTGCAACCGGGACCGACACCGGCGGATCGATCCGTCAGCCCGCCGCTTTTGTTGGAATAACAGGGCTGAAGCCGACCTATGGCCGCGTGTCGCGTTGGGGGATTGTGGCGTTTGCGTCCTCGCTTGATCAGGCCGGTCCGATGACGAAATCAGTACGCGACTGCGCGATCATGTTGGGCGCAATGGCCGGACATGATCCGAAGGACTCGACCAGCGCAGACCGCGCTGTGCCGGATTTTGAGGCGATGCTCACGGGTGACATAAAGGGCCAGACCATTGGTATTCCAAAAGAGTATCGTATGGATGGCATGCCAGAAGAGATCGAAGCCCTTTGGGCTGAAGGGCGCGCGATGCTGGAAGATGCAGGCGCGACTATCGTTGATATTTCTCTGCCGCATACAAAGTACGCGTTGCCTGCGTATTATGTGGTGGCACCAGCTGAGGCTTCGTCGAACCTCGCGCGGTATGACGGCGTGCGCTATGGCCATCGCGCAAAACTGTCGCACGGGGATGGCATCACCGAGATGTACGAGAAAACCCGCGCTGAGGGCTTTGGCGACGAGGTGAAGCGTCGTATAATGATTGGCACCTATGTTTTGTCAGCAGGATTTTACGATGCGTACTACAACCGTGCGCGCCGTGTTCGGGCTTTGATCAAGAAGGACTTCGAAGACGCATTTGAGGCCGGGGTCGATGCGATCCTGACGCCTGCGACGCCGTCGGCGGCATTCGAGTTGGGCCAGGAGTTTGATGACCCGGTTCAGATGTATCTGAATGACGTCTTCACGGTCACTGTAAACCTTGCGGGTCTTCCCGGTATTGCCGTGCCTGCGGGGCTCGACAAGCAGGGCCTTCCTTTGGGGCTGCAGCTGATTGGCAAGCCATGGGAAGAGGGCGCTTTGATGAATGTGGCACAGGCAATCGAGGACCGTGCGGGCTTTGTTTCCAAGCCGTCTAAATGGTGGTAGGTTCCTATAAAACGTCCAATCAAATTGGCAGAGCAGCACATGATGAACCGTTTCCTGACACTTAGTACAGTGGCCTTTTTGGCCGCATGTAGTGCGCAAGTCCCTGATAGTAATCCAAACCTCGGCGTGGGCTTCAATGGCTACGACGAGTTTTCGACAGAGCGTGCTCGGCGCGACGCTGAGCTTCAGGCGATGCGGCCACGCGCGGTGCCTGATGGGCAAGCCATAGCGTCTGAGACGCTGACTGCCCTTGAATCGGTCCGCACGATTGGCGGGCAATCGCCCGTTGGCGGTGTCGGTGGCTCAACGGCTCAAGGTGCGCTTGGCACACCTCTTCCGGCTGCGAGGGTACCGGCCCCAGTCGAAACCGCGACGCTTGGCATGGCACCTGTAACGGACAATCCTGATATCTCTGACGAGCAGAATTTTGACGCCGTTGCGTCCCGCGAATCCATCGAAAGCGACGCCGAGCGGATCGAACGCAATCGGGAGACCTATCAAGTTGTTGCGCCCACGGCCTTGCCTGAGCGCTCCAGCACCGGGCGGCCGAACGTCGTTGCGTTCGCATTGGCAACGTCCCACCCGCTTGGCACGCAGGTCTACCGTCGGACCGGTGGCGCAAATATCAATCGCTTCAACCGGGAATGCGCGCGCTATCCGTCCGCTGACCGTGCGCAGGAAGCTTTCCTTGAGGCGGGCGGCCCGCAGAGGGACCGCCGAGGCATGGACCCTGATGGAGACGGATACGCATGCTTCTGGAACCCAGCACCATTTCGGACCGCACGCGGAGGCTAAGCCTATGGACATCGAAGATCGCTCCTCACCGAACTATAATGCGCGGCGGGGCGGTCTTGCGCCGTCTTTGGTGGTGCTCCACTACACCGCGATGGGAAGCGCTGACGCAGCGCTTGAGAAGCTTTGTGATGAAACGTCGGAAGTCTCGGCTCACTATCTGATTTCGAAAGACGGGGCCGTTTTCCGCCTTGTTGAGGAGGCTCATCGCGCCTGGCATGCCGGCGAGGGGCGCTGGGCGGGGCGCGAGGATGTGAACTCGCGGTCCATCGGGATTGAGTTGGACAATGACGGGACATGTGCTTTTGACGCGCCGCTGATGGAGGCGCTGGAAGTGCTTCTTGCCGACATATTGCTGCGCCATTCTCTTCCGGCGAAAGCGGTCCTTGCACATTCGGATTTCGCCCCTGAGCGCAAGGCGGATCCGGGACGGAATTTTGATTGGCACCATCTTGCAAAAAAAGGACTTTCCGTTTGGCCGGAGGCGGCATTGAAGGGGGATTTCATGCGCAATGCAGCCTCCTTCGGCTATCCGATTGAACTTGGGGAAAAGCTTGTTCTGGAGGCGTTTCGGCAACGGTTTCGACCCATGGCAAGTGGGCCACTGGATCCTGCGGACCGGGCCATGATGTCGGGCTTGGCCCGTCAATTTCCTGCCGATGTGACGGAGCGGTTTGGGCGCCGCACACCCTCGCGACCCATTGGTTTGGAAAGCTGATCCTTGACGCACGCGCGGCGCGGGCCTAGGACGACAGCCGCGCGGAGAGCCGGATGGCCGCTTGGTGTGATCTTCGGATCGCGCCGGGAGGAAAGTCCGGACTCCATGAGACAACGGTGCCGGGTAACGCCCGGCCGGGGTAACCCGAGGGACAGCGCCACAGAGAACAGACAGCCCCGGTCCGCCGGGGTTATGGTGAAACGGTGGAGTAAGAGCCCACCGCGGACCTGGTAACAGGGACGGCACGGCAAGCCCCACCGGGAGCAATGCCAAATAGGGGTCTCGCGCGGGGATCGGTCCTGAAAGGGATACCGCCACGCAGGGTCGTTTCAGCCCGAGAGGCCCGGGTTGGCAGCTAGATCCCCGTCGGTAACGGCGGGGCCAGAGGAATGGTCATCGAACCGTGGCAACGCGGGGAACAAAATCCGGCTTACAGGCTCTCCGCGCAAATTAACGCCTCTTCGCAGGTGATCTGATGACGGGCACTCCGCTAGAGACCGCACGGTATTGGTGGGAATCGGCTTGACAGGGGCGGGGTGATCGCTAGAACGCGGACTTCAAGGATTTACGGGCTGCTGCCGTCTCGTTAGGTGTGGCCAATCAGGAGACAACCCATGGCGAAGCCGACCACGATCAAAATTCGTCTGAACTCGACCGCGGATACCGGCCACTTTTATGTGACCTCGAAAAACGCCCGCACGATGACCGAGAAGATGGTCGTGCGAAAGTATGACCCGGTCGTGCGCAAACATGTCGAATACAAAGAAGGCAAAATTAAATAGTTTTGCTTAATAATTCGGAAACGGGCCGCGCCACTTGCGCGGCCTTTTCTATTTTGGAGCCGCTTTACGGATTTTGCAGGCCTTGGCAAAGACCGTGTCTATGGGGCATGATTGATCAATGCGACGAAGCATTCTGACAGTGCGAACCGCGTTGGCGGCGGACTTTAGTGGTGTCGATGCTTTGCTGGCACGGTCTTATCCGGCGATCCTTAAAGCAGACTATCTGCCATCGCTTTTGGTGACTGCCATCCCCTTGATTTCAAAGGCGCAGCCGCGGTTGGTAATGTCGGGCACCTATTTCGTTGTTGAAGACAAAGACGGGGCGATTGTCGGCGCGGGAGGCTGGACGCGTGCAGCGCCGCCGGGTGCGGGAGGTGAGCGGTTCGATGTCGCTCATATCCGGCATGTGGTGAGTGATCACCGACGTTTGCGTGAAGGGATCGGACGGCGATTGATGGGGCATATTTTCAGAACTGCTGGGGCGGCGGGCATTGAACAATTTGAATGTTTCTCAACACTTACGGCGGTGCCGTTTTACGCCGATTGCGGGTTTTCGGTCATTGGGCCGATGACAGTCGGATTGAGAGCGGGTATCGACTTTCCAGCTGTGCATATGCGACGGTTTCATAAGCCGGATTGAAGGAGGGAATTGATCAAATGAAGAAATCATTTTTGTTTCTGGGACTTGCTGCACTTGTTGCGGGCTGTGCGCAGCCACAGGGTGTGGGGCTTGGACCGTTGGGAGGCGATACTTCTGACCTTCCGCAAAACACGCGGACCGAGTTTGAGATGGCGGGATTGACGCCATTGCCGCTTTATAGCTTCTCTTTTGCTGACGCGGCGACCCCGGCTGATGCTTTGAACGCTGGCGGAAACAGCTTGCGGCAAGCCGAGCAAAATCTTGAAATCGTTCAGGAAAGCCGGACGTATTTCATGCGACAGATTGCTTTGAACACCAACAACTACGTTGTGTCCGAGGGCGATGCGCCTGTGGCGTCTTTGGTCAGCGTGATCCGGGCGCGTACCGGGTGCTTGGTTAATCCGCAGCCGTTGCGGTCAGAAGATGCGGCTGTGTATACGCTTGATTGTTCGTAAGTTAACAGGGTCTTACGCAAAGTTCTGCAGGTGCGCGGCCTGCGCACTGCTTTGGCATGGTTAGCGCGAGAAAATGAGCGGTCTTGGCCTGAAACGCGACGTCGGTATCGCGTCGGTGCGCCTTGTAGCGCTTGGTGGATAGGGCCGCATGACGTGGTGCTCGGGGTTAACCAAGGGTAACGGATTGCGAAGCCTCCGATCGGAGTATGGGGCCTTAAAAATGAGGCGGTATTGACCCGAAGTTGGGGAGTGGCGCAAATTTATTGCGGCTAGGCCTGAGACTAGTATCATTGTCATCGGCACCAGCGTGCCGCTCGATTTTGCCCCACTTCAACACGTATTTTCCGGAAGTTTGATGACCAAACCCACTGTTATTATTGATCCCGACTGGCGGCGGATGGACGAGTTGTTTTCGCCCGCCGCTAAGGCTGCTTTGTTTGATATCTATAACGTGGTTTGGGGCCGCGACGGACCAGTTCCGGACGGTGTGCTGTATGACGCATTGCCGGATGCGGAAGTTCTGATTTCCGCCACGCCTTTGATCGATGCCGAAGTTTTGGGCCGGGCGACGCGGCTTAAAGCGATCATCGAAGTGTCGGGGGCTTTTCCCGATACGATTGACTACGCAGCCTGCGCGGCGCGCGGGATCGAGGTTTTGAGCTGTGCGCCGGGGTTTCGTCAATCGGTGGCTGAAATGGGCCTGGCGATGGCATTGGCCGGGGCACGGGGATTAATAACTGAGCACGAGGCGTTTCGCTCAGGCGGGGAGAACTGGCTAAGTGACAACGAGGCGACGGATTTTACACTGTTCGGAGCGAAGGTCGGATTTGTCGGGTTCGGGCAGATTGCACAGGAGTTGATGCGGCTTATGGCTCCGTTTGCGCCCAGGGTGGTGGCCTATGATCCCTGGTTGGCACCGGAGGTGGCGCAGGCCCATGGGATCACGCTGGTCTCGCTTGAGGACGTCCTGACGCAGTCGCGCTGTCTGTTTGTGGCGGCTGTGCCGACGGCTGAGAACCACCATCTTCTGGACGCGGCCAAGCTTGCCTTGATGCCGCGCAATGCTTTGGTGATATTGATTAGCCGGGCTCATTTGGTAGATTTCGATGCCCTTGCGTCCGAGGTCGCAAGCGGACGGCTTCGCGCGGCAGTTGATGTGTTCCCGTCTGAGCCGTTGGAGGCGGACGATCCCGTGCGAAAGCTTGGCAATATTATCTTGTCTCCACATCGCGCGGCGGCTGTCGCGGGGGGGCGTCAACTAATCGGCGATATGATCCTGGACGATCTGGTTGCATTATTTGGCGGCAACGCCTCACGTCGACTTGGCCGCGCGGAGGCCAGCAAGATAGGGGCGCTGGCAGGTGTGGGCGATGCGAGCAAAGTCGCGGAAATGGCGAAGACCCGGTAGGCGGGTTTTGGACCGTTAAGGCAGAAGTGTTGCGCGCATGGTGGTGTTTTGGCTGTGCACATGGGACGAAGGTTCTATGTGTTGTTTCATGCGCAACTTTTTCTGCTCAGTCTTGGTTTGGGTCATCGCTTTGTCGGCGGGGAATGCCGCGCCGTTGAGCTACACGCTGGACAAGGGCGCGAGCCGCGTCGGGTTTGAAGTGTCGTTCGGTCCGGATCAGATCACTGGCGAGTTGCCGGTACAGTCAGCAGAGATCACGCTTGATTTTCAGCAAGTGGCAAACAGCAGCGTTGCCGTTGTCCTTGATGTCGGCAATGCAAAAGCCAACTTTCCCTTTGCAACCCAAGCGTTGCGCGGGCCCAAGGTTCTTGACACAACGCGGTTTCCGACGATTTCATTTGTTTCGACAGAGATCAAAGTCCTTCCCGACGCGCCGTCGAAAGCGCGCATGAGCGGCGAGATTACCATTCGCGATACTACGCGGCCCATCACGCTGGATGCCGAGTTGTTTCGTCCGGCTGATCGCGCGCTTGGCGAGCGCGAGCGATTGATTGTGCAGCTGTCCGGCGCCGTAAGTCGCGCGGCCTTCGGCGCAACCGGGTGGAGCGATCTTGTGGGCGATACCGTGGCGCTTGATCTGATGTTGCAGATCGATCTGGCGGAGTAGGGCATGGCTGCCAGGAATTCTGAACGGTCTTTTGGGTGGGTCACGCGGGCGCTGCATTGGGCTACGGCCCTTGGCGTGCTTGGGATGCTCCCTTTGGGGGTCTACGTGGCGCGGATGGAGGTCGGGTATTCGAACCTCTGGCTGTTCGGGTTGCACAAATCGATCGGGGTTACGATCTTTGCGCTTCTTGCCGTGCGAATTGTCTGGCATGTGGTTTCACCGCCGCCGCCAAGCCTTCCCTCTGATGTTGCGTGGAAGGACCAGGCTGCCAAGTGGGTCCATCGGGCGTTCTATGTCCTTCTTGCCGTGGTGCCGCTTAGCGGATGGGTGGGCAGCGGGGCGACCGGACTTGATGTGCTTGTGTTCAACCGGATAACTTTGCCGCCGCTCGCGCCCGTGTCCGAGGCTTGGGAAACAACGGCTTTCGGCGTGCATTGGGTCGTAACGAAGCTTTTGGCGGCCTGTGCCATCGTGCATATTGCGGGGGCGCTCACGCGGCGAGACGGGACGCTGGCACGTATGGTCAAAGGCTAGAGCGCAGGAAAAAGGGCGCACGCGGCGCCCTTTTAGATGTCATCTGGCTGCTTCTTAATCAGGTGCGTGAATCGGGCGCCCAGTTGCCGCCCAAGAGGTCTTTAACCTTTTCGGCTGTGGCTTGTGCAGTTATGCCGAAGTGCTCGTAAAGCTCTGGCGCAGGGGCGGATGCGCCGAACCCGTGCATCCCGATGAACCCTGACTTTTCGCGCTTGCCGCGCTCGCCGAACAACCAACGGTCCCAACCAAAGCGCAGGCCAGCTTCGATGGCGACGCGAACCGGGCCAGCGGGAAGAACCTTGCGGCGGTAGGCTTCGTCTTGCTCCTCGAACAACTCCCAGCAAGGCATAGAGACGACACGGGTACCGATGCCTTGGGCCTGAAGCAGGTCGCGGGCCTTGAGGGCGATCTCGATCTCGGAGCCGGTCGCGATCAGAAGCGCTTGGCGCTTGCCCTCGGCTTCGCGCAGGACGTAGGCGCCCTGTGCGGTGAGGTTGCGCATCTTGTGCTCGGTCCGCACAGTTGGCAGGCCCTGACGTGTCAGCACGAGGGTGCTTGGTGTTTTGTGTGATGTCAGCGCAAGTTCCCAGGCTTCTGCGGTTTCGACCGTATCGGCGGGCCGGAAAACGTTCATGTTGGGCGAGGCGCGCAGCATCGCGATGTGTTCCACAGGCTGGTGCGTGGGCCCGTCTTCGCCAAGGCCGATGCTGTCGTGTGTCATGACATAGGTGACGGGCACGCCCATGAGGGAGCTAAGGCGCATTGCGCCGCGTGCGTAGTCCGTGAAGCACAAGAACGTTCCGCCGTAAGGACGGATGCCGCCATGAAGTGCCAGGCCGTTCATGGCGGCCGCCATACCATGTTCGCGAATGCCGTAGTGGACGTAGCGGCCTTTGCGGTTGGCTTGGTCAAAAATGCCAAGGTCTGGCGTGAGTGTATTGTTGGAGCCGGTGAGGTCTGCCGAGCCGCCGATGTTCTCGGGCATAATCGGGTTCACGGCCTCCAGCACCATTTCCGACGATCTGCGAGTGGCGACTTTGGGGTTGGTTTCAGAGATTTGCTTTTTCAGCGCGCGAATGGTCGAGGTGAGCTTCTTTGGAGGTGCGCCTGTCCAGACGCGGTGCAATTCGGTTTGGCGGTTTGGCGATAGTTCGGCGTAGCGGTCGTTCCATGCCGCTCGGTCTGCGGAGCCACGCGCGCCGATCGTGCGCCATTCCGATAGGATGTCGACCGGTATTTCGAAAGGCGCATACGGCCAGCCGTAGGTTGCACGTGTCGCTTCGATGCCGTCTGGGCCAAGAGGCGAGCCGTGGGCTTTGGCGGTGTCCTGTTTAGGAGAACCGAAGCCGATGTGGGTTTTGCAGGCGATCATCGACGGCTTCTTAGATGATTTGGCTTGGCTCAAAGCGCGGTCGATGTCTTCGGGGTCATGACCATCACATTCAACGACCTGCCAGCCAGCCGCCTGGAAGCGTTTTGTCTGGTCGGTGATGTCGGACAGCCCAACTTTGCCGTCGATTGAGATATTGTTGTCGTCCCAAAGTACGATGAGTTTGCCGAGTTTTTGCATGCCCGCGAGGCCGATGGCTTCGTGGCTGATGCCTTCCATGAGGCAGCCGTCACCGGCGATTGCGTAGGTGTAATGGTCGCAGACCTTTTTGCCGTAGCGCGCGCGCAGGCTTTCTTCGGCCATCGCGAAGCCGACGGCATTGGCGAGGCCCTGGCCAAGCGGGCCGGTGGTCGTTTCGATACCTTTTGCGTGGCCGTATTCGGGGTGACCTGCTGTGATCGAGCCAAGTTGGCGGAAGTTCTTGATCTGCTCAATCGTCATATCCTCGTAGCCCGTGAGGTGCAGGAGGGCGTAAAGCAGCATCGAGCCGTGACCCGCAGACAGGATGAACCGGTCGCGATCCGGCCAATCCGGGGCGGCTGCGTCAAATTTCAGGTGTTTCTCAAAAAGAACCGTGGCAACGTCGGCCATGCCCATCGGCATGCCGGGGTGCCCGGAATTTGCGGCCTGTACGGCGTCCATCGCGAGGGCGCGGATTGCGCTCGCGCGGGCGAAATGGTCTGGGTGAAGCTCTTTTAAGGTTGCGATATCCACGGTGCCTGTCCCCTTGTCGGTCGTGACGCTGAAATGCTCAGGTTTCGAGCGGTTGATAGCAGGCAGGCGGGCGAGTTCAAGCGCGTGGGGGGACGTTTGCGCCGAAAGGGGGTGAAAACCCCGCGCTTCCTTCGTATGACTTGGGGAATGGATGGGGTTTGGTGCGATTCGCTCGCGCCAATATTGCCCCCGCAGTTATGAGGGAGCGGACAGTCATATGAGCGACATTTCCGAACTGGAGCGCCGGATCACGGCGGCATTGGACCGGGCCGCGCAAGCGATGGACCGACTTGGGGTCGTGGGAGCGTCAGAGGATGGCGTTGATGCGGCGGCATTGGCGGACGAGCTGGAGGCCGAGCGGGTCGCCAATGCGCAGCTTGAAGAGCGGGTGCGGGCGATCAAGGAAAAACAGGAGACGATGGTGGCAGGGCTAGAGGCTCAGGTTGCGCGTCTGAAGGGACAGGTCGAAAGCCGGGACGGGGACTTGTCGCGAATGAGGGCCGTGAGCGAAAAATTACGCCAATCCAATCAGACCCTGCGTGAGGCAAATGCAAGCGCTGTTGCAGATCCTGAATTGGTGAATGCGTCGTTGCAGACCGAGGTCGAGGCGCTGCGCGCGGCGCGGTCGGCGGATCGCGCGGAAATCGACGACATTCTTGCAACGCTTGACCCTGTTTTGAAGGAGGCCTGAGATGCCGGAAGTAACGATCAATATCGGTAGCCGTCCGTTTCAAGTGGCCTGTCAGGAAGGCGAAGAGCATTTCCTGCAATCTGCGGCGGCCTTGCTGGATCACGAGGCAAGCACGCTCATGGACCAGATCGGGCGGTTGCCCGAAGCACGGATGCTTTTGATGGCGGGCCTGATGCTTGCGGACAAAGCCGCCGGGACGGATGATCAACTGAAAGCGCTGGAAGACAAGGTTGCTCAGCAGGAAGCGTGGATCGAAGAGTTCCAGAGCAATCCGCAGCCGGAACCGACACGCGTAGAGGTGGCCGTGGTGCCGGATGAAGTGACGCAGACGCTGGCGGAACTTGCGGCGCGTGCCGAGGCCCTGGCCGATGCGGCAGAAGAGAAAGCGGCAGCGGCATAGATTTTCTATTTAGGCATTTTTAAAAGGCTGGAGGGCCGGCGATCAGGCGATATTCCAGCCGCGTGCCGCGTCGCCGTACATCTCAAAGCCCTGTTCCGTGATCGCGATAGTGTCTTCCAGTTTGATGAGGCCGCGGTCGGGGTGCCCCATCGTTGTTTCCACCGACACGACCATACCCGCTTCGAGGGGGACCTCGGCATCGACGCCATCGTAAATGCGGTTGGACATGATGAAGGGCGCCTCATGGCTGACAAGGCCCATTCCGTGGATGACAAGGTCCGTGTGCTTCGCATTGGGTCCCGACTTTAAGACGCTGTTGCCGTGATCCAAGGCGGTTTGTCCGGTCGCGCCTGCTTTGAGGAAAGCGAACGTTGCCTGTTGGGTGGCGTCGACTTCGGCCAGAAGGTCTTCGAGTTCCGCGTCTGGTGGCCCCATGACGGCCATGCGGCAAAGGTCTCCTATATAGCCGTCAATATTGCCGCCACTGTCGATGGACATGGCTTCCCCCGGTTGCCATTGCTGATCAGAGGGCGCGCGGTTCCGGTTTTGGCCAAACGTCACGAGGCAATAGTCGAAGTCGAGATCGCGCGCGTGTTCTTCGGCTTTCAGCCGGTGGATGATCTGGTGCTTGGTGACGCCGGGTGTTGCCCAGTCGATGGTTGCGCGCATGGCGTCGATCACGCCGTCGGACGCCGCGCTGAGTTTGGCCAGCTCATCCGGACGCTTGATTGCGCGGAGACGTTCCAAAATGGGGGTTGCGTCGCCGAATATTGCATCTGGCAGGCCGTCAGCGAGGACTTGATCCGCGTCACGGGGCAGGAACGGCGGCTCGATGCCAATGCGGGCCTTGGTGAGGCCCATGTCTGTGAGGTGTTTGACGGCCGCTTCTGCGGCGTCACGCGTTCCCCAGGTGACTGTGTGGGTATGGATCGGCCAGAACGCACCGAGGGCCTTTTCGAAGCCTTCGATGGCGCTTCCGATGTAGGCCGCCTGATCAAGGGTGCCGGCCACGTATATCACCAGCGGCAAATAGCGGGCGTGGCCGAGGGCGTCCATGCTTTGAAAGAAGAATGAGCGGTGCCCGCCGAGGAGATAACGTACGTTGTGGGGCGAGTTTGCGATCAAGACGTCGAGGCCATGCGCCTCCATCAACGCGTCTGCTTTTTCGGTTTGGAACGGGGGCGTTGTCATTGAAGTGGCTCCTGTGTTGCATGTCTGGAGCTTATATCATGCTGGCGCACGGACAAAAAAGGCCGGCACAGTGGCCGGCCTTTTCAGAAACTTTATCGGATCGTAAATGTTACTCGCGATTGCCGAAGAGTTGCAGCAGGAACATGAACATGTTGATGAAGTCGAGATACAAGTTCAAAGCACCGGCATAGGCTGACTTGTCGAGCCATTCCTGATCGCCTGCGTGGGCATGTTCGAGGTAGGAGGTCTTGATTTTCTGTGTGTCGTAGGCGGTGAGGCCCGCGAAGATCAAAACACCAATGGCCGAAATCGCAAACATAATTGCAGGCGAGCCGATGAAGAGGTTGACGACCATCACCACGATAAGGCCGATCACGCCCATAATGAGGAATGTGCCCCATGCGGAGATGTCTTTTTTCGTGGTGTAGCCCCAGAGGCTAAGGCCGGCAAACGCGATCGCCGTCACAAGGAACGTCTGCACAATGGAGAACCCTGTGTAGACGAGGAAAATCGAGCTGATCGACAGGCCCATGAGTGCGGCAAAGGCGAAGAAGGCGGTTTGCACGGCAGCTGCCGATCCGCGCTTCATTACAGCACCAAAGCCGAAGAACACGAATGCCAGAGGGGCAAACATCACCACCCATTTCAGCGGCGACATATAAAGTGTCTCGCCAATAGGCGTCAGGTATTGGCCTTCGCGGATTGCGACCGTCGCACCAGTTGGGTCGGCCGTTACGGACAAGCCAGCGATGGCCCATGCTGCCAGAGCAGTTATGATCATGCCAACGGACATCGAGCCGTAGACCTTATTCATATGGGCGCGAAGGCCCGCGTCTATCTCGGCCGTGCGGACACCTGGCGCGGTTCGGACGGTCTGATATTGTGCCATTATCGGTCTCTCCTCGACGTTTCTATTCACATGACCGGAATGCCCGGACACTTCCTAAGAGAATATCGGCTGGCACGGGACATTTTTCAAGGCCGAAACCCTGAGAAACGAGTCTTTTGGTCAGGTACGCGGATCAACGCGGCCGCTGATTTGGGACGCTCCAACGCAGGCGGGTGAGTTCTGCGGCCACGTCGGTTCGGCTGAGGGACACGTCAAGGCGCCCTGCGGCATCATGATTGGCGAGTGCCACACGGGATCTCTGAGCTGCAATCATTGCATGGAGCCAATACACAAAGCCCTACCGATGGGAGGGGGTTGTGACAAAGCGGGCGGTGGTGGCTGGCGTGAACATGGTGTCATTTTTTCTTAAATGTGATTGGTTGCCTCGCTCGCATCACCAAGCCTGATGTGTTTGCCGCGCCGCATTGAATTCGTAAAATGAATGTTTTTGACGTCGATCATCAAGGAAATTGATATGCTTGGAATCCTCGATCTGACGGCTTTGCGCTCGTGTGTCGCTGTTGCGGATATGGGCGGGGTAACCAAGGCGGCGGGTTTGCTGAACCTGATGCAATCGGCGGTATCGATGCAGTTGAAGCGGCCGGAAGAGGCTTTGGGATTGCATTGCTTGACCGGCCGTCGCGCACGATCGGCGTGACGGCTGAGGGCGAGCAGCTTTTGGGGTATGGGCGTCGGATGATTGCTATGAACGACGAAATTTTCAGTCAAATGATGAATCAAGCTTACGAGGGGGCTGGTTCTGGGGGGCCCACATGACAATATTTATCCCCGCATCCCATGGATCCTGCAGGTTTTTAACGCCGATTGTCCGCGGATAAGAATTCAGGTGTCGTCGTCTTGGACGCTTCGTTTGAAGGACCTTTTTGCGGAAGGGCAGTGCTACATTTTCCATGCCACCGAAGATCACGTCGATCCCAATGGCGAGACTTTGGCATCCGAGCCGCATTGCCAGTTTCGCAAGTCGATGATGGAGGCCCTGGATCGGGCGGGTTTACCATGGGAAATGGCTCTCGATTCGGAAGCGACGCATACGGTTGAGGCCGTGGTGGCGGCAGATTTGGCGGTTTTTGCGCAGATCGAAGGCACGAACGCGCCTCAGCTTGAGGAAATCAGTCACGGGGGGGCGTTGCCAGAAATGGGCGAGAAATTAATCAATATGTATCCTCAGACGTGGCTCAGGGCACGGTGAAATATCATCTCACGCAGCTTGTACGGCGGTCACATGGTGCACCGAAACTTGCGCTTACGGCGTAATGACGATTTTTCCGGTGGCCTTGCGGCTTTTTAGAAGCTCAAGGGCGGCGTTGGCCTGCGCAAGCGGGTAGGTGTGGCCGATGTGGGGGCGGATCGCGCCTTTTGCGTGCCAGTGAAGAAGCGTCTTCAGGCTCTCAGTGAGCGCAGTTGGATTGATCTTGGAGTAGGCAGAGATGTTGAAGCCGATCACGTCGATGTTTTTGACCAGCAGGTGGTTGGGTTTCACGGTGGGGTGATCCCCGCTGGCAAAGCCGATGAGAAGGTGGCGACCTTCGGGCTTAAGACGCCGGGCTGCGGCCGTGCCGGTGGCGCCGCCAACCGCATCGTAGACGACATCGAAGGGGGCATGGGACCTTAAGGCGTCGGAGAAGTCCCCATCGGCGCTGTCGATCATGATGTCAGCGCCAGCGTCGCGCGCAATGGCAAGGCGCTCTGAGCCACGCGCGACCGCAATGACCGTTGCCCCGATGGCTTTGGCGACCTCGACAGCCGCGAGGCCTGCGCCCCCGGCTGCCCCCAGAACAACAAGGCTTTCGCCTTTTGCCAGTCTTGCGCGGCGGATAAGCGAAAGATGCGCGGTAGCGTAAGTTATCTGAAAAGCAGCGGCCGTGGCGTCGTCAATCGTATCGCGAAGCCCAAGCGCGCGGCCGGCTTCAAAAACCGCATAGTCGGCAAGCCCACCGTGTCCGACGATTGCGGCGATCCGGTCGCCTACTTTTTGGCCGGTGACTTTGGTGCCGATTGCGGTGATCGTCCCGGAAATTTCGAGGCCTGGCACCACTGGGAAGGGCGGCGTGTCCTGATAGCGGCCCTCAATCAGCAACAGGTCCGCGAAGTTGAGCGCGGTGGCCGCGACCCGCACCTGTATCTGTGTCTCACTGGGCGAGGGAATCGGTGCCGAGATAATTGCGGGTTCGGCGTTTGGAGCGCTGACGCTTAGAATGCGCATCTTTCAACCGCCGTATTGAGAGGGGAATCTCGCATCAAAATAGTCCTGCGCTACATCCCGCCAACTGTATTTGGTACGCTTTTGATCGGCAAGTTGCTTTAAGAAGCAGGTATAAGACGCTGTTTAATAATAATTTCACGGCTTTTGATCAAATTTGATAGTAGGATCGTGCAGAGCATTTACACCCTGGCCTTCGAACCTGCCTAAAAAGACACCTATCAAAGTTGTATCAATGCAGCGCATGTATATCCATGGTTGCAAAGGGAGTCACACATGAAGCACCCCGTTGATGTGCACGTTGGGAAAAGAATCCGCCACCGTCGTTGGATGGTTGGCATGACCCAGCAACAGTTGGCAGAGCATGTTGGCATTAAGTTCCAGCAGATCCAGAAATATGAGACCGGTATGAACCGTGTGTCTGCGTCCCGGCTTTGGGACATTGCGGAAACGTTGAGCGTTCCGGTCAGCTTCTTCTTCGACGGGCTGAGCACTGAAGCAGACAACGGTGCGGAAGATCGCACAGTGCCCGGCGACATTCTTGCTGACAAAGAAGCGCTCGAACTTGTGCGGTCATACTACGCCATCCCAGAGAACCAGCGCCGTCGCTTGTTTGAGCTTGCGCGCGTGCTTAGCGACGTCGCATAGCGCCACGTCGCTTGACCCGGACTGCGGGTCTGACTACGAAAACCTCAGCGCCCGAAGGCGTGGGAGTTTTCTTTTGCCTGATTTCAATGTGAATGAACTTTGGTCCGTCGTGGATGCGATGGCAGATGCGGCGCGCGTTGAAACGCTGCGCCATTTTCGGCAGGCGGGTTTGCAGACCGAAAGCAAACGCGCGGATTTTGATCCTGTGACAGTGGCCGACCGGGATGCGGAAACCGCAATGCGAGCAATTCTTGCCGAGCGCCGGCCCGATGACGGTGTTTTGGGCGAAGAGTATGGGCAGACTGATGGAACGTCAGGGCTGAGTTGGGTTTTGGATCCGATTGACGGCACGCGCGGCTATATCTCGGGATCACCGACATGGGGTGTTTTGATCGCCGTGTCGGATGCCAAGGGGCCTTTCCTTGGGGTGATTGATCAACCCTACATCGGCGAGCGGTTTTACGGTGGTCCGGGGCGGTCAGAGATGATCGGACCCTTGGGCAAAAGGACACTGGGTGTCCGGGCGACAACGGTCCTGGCCGAGGCCACGCTTTTCTCGACTTTTCCGGAAGTCGGAACACCTGCTGAAGGGGCTGCGTTTCGCCGGGTTGCCGAACAGGTACGGCTGACGCGCTACGGCTGTGATTGCTATGCCTATGCTTTGTTGGCCGCCGGTCAGGTCGATCTGGTTATCGAGGCTGGCCTTCAGGCCTATGATATCCAGGCGCCGATTGCGGTGATCGAGGCGGCAGGCGGGATTGTGACGGACTGGACTGGCGGGCCAGTTCACGAGGGCGGGCAGGTGGTTGCGGCGGCAACGCCCGAGTTGCACCGCGCGGCACTGAGGCTTCTGGCCGAGTGAGGGTTATGGACCTGCGCGTCGCTGATTGCTAAATTGGCGTAAGGGATGAGTCCTTTTCCGCTCTCTTCTGTCGTCCCTATCGACCCACCTGGTCCGAAGAGAGCGACAGGACCAGGAGCGACTGTGACCCAAGTACTTTTGAGAAATGCAGACACGATCGTCACCATGGCGGGCGATGATCTGAAGAATTGCGACATCCTTTTCGACGCAGGCGTGATCCGCGCCGTCGGGCCTGCGCTTGATGCGCCTGACGCACGCGTGGTTGAGGCGCGTGGATGCGTTGTGACGCCCGGCCTCGTGAATACCCATCACCATCTCTATCAGACGCTGACGAAGGCTGTGCCCGCCGGGCAGGACGCGCTTTTGTTTGGCTGGCTCCAGACTCTATACCCCATTTGGGCGCGGTTTGGTCCGGAAGAAATGCGCGTTTCAACACTGTTGGGTCTTTCTGAGCTTGCGCTTTCAGGCTGTACGACCAGTTCGGATCATCTGTACCTCTATCCGAATGGCGCGCGTCTCGATGACACGATCTGGGCTGCGGGCGAGGTCGGGATGCGGTTCCATCCGACGCGCGGATCAATGTCAATTGGGGAAAGTGCGGGCGGATTGCCACCGGACGATCTGGTCGAGAGTGAGACGGCGATCCTTAAAGACTGCCTTCGGGTGATTGATGCCTTCCACGATCCCGCGCCGGGGTCGATGGTAAGGGTGGGCGTGGCACCCTGCTCGCCGTTTTCGGTCAGTCGCGAACTGATGCGCGACGCTGCTGTTTTGGCGCGCGACAAGGGTGTGCGACTTCATACGCATTTGGCGGAGAACGAGGAAGACATCGCTTATTCGCTGGAAAAATTCGGGTGCCGTCCGGGACAATATGCCGAAGATTTGGGTTGGACGGGTGATGATGTCTGGCATGCGCATTGCGTAAAGTTAGATGCGCAAGAGATTGATCTTTTTGCAAGAAGCCGAACTGGCGTTGCGCATTGTCCTTGCTCGAATTGTCGTTTGGGGTCGGGCATTGCTCCGGTACGCGCGATGCGAGATGCAGGCGTGCGGGTCGGGCTGGGCGTCGACGGGTCTGCATCGAACGATATGGGAAATCTGATCGGCGAGGCGCGTCAGGCCATGTTGATGCAAAGGGTGCAGGGCGGTGCGGATAAAATGGCGGCACGCGAGGCCTTGGAGATTGCGACCGTCGGCGGCGCGGCGGTTTTGGGGCGCGACGATATCGGGCGGCTTGCACCGGGGATGAGGGCGGATATTGCGGTGTGGGACGTCAGCGGCATTGAAAGCGCCGGAAGCTGGGATGCCGCGGCGATATTGCTGGCGGGGCCAATGCGGGTGCGGGATTTGTTTGTCGAGGGTCGGCGTGTTGTCGATGCCGGACGAGTGGCGACGATTGACTTGGATGCGACGGTTGCTGAGGGGCAGACATTGGTGACCCGCCTGATGGGCTAGTGGGGCGCGAAGGCCGCGAGCGCGACGACGATAAGCATAGACGCTGCCATGCCAATATTGATTGCGCGTTGCATTTTTTCTGGCAGATCAAGGCGTCTCAAGGTGATGCCGACCCAAAGCCATAGGAAATGAATTGCCGTCCATATCGTATTCAATATCAATAGCTTAAGGGCTACCTCTAATCCCGGTGTTTCGGGCATGAAGGCAAAGGCAGAAAACAAGGCGGTGTTCACCGCATAGGCCTTTGGATTCACGGCCTGAAGCAGCATCCCACCCTTGATCCCGGGTGGCGTTGTGCGCTCTATGAAGGCGAGCTTTGAGCCCGCGAAGGCGATGCGGAAGGCGAGGTAAACCAGATAGCCGACCGAAATGACGTAAAATACAGTTCGCACGCCTGGCTCTGCCAACATGACCGCAGCCAAGCCAGTGATCACGCCAAGGCAAACAAGGTTCGTGCCAAAAAAGAGACCAAGGAGGTAGCGACTTCCGTGCCGAAACCCGAAGGCCGCTCCGACACCTGCCAAAGACAAGACGCCCGGACCGGGAGTGATGATCAAAAAGAAGACGGCAAGGGCAAATGTGAGCATTGGGCTGAGAATGACGCCTGCGCGCGGAATGGCAAGGTTTTGTGCGCCTCAAGCGCGGAGTTTTAGGTATTTTTTAAAGGGGTGAAAATGCGTGAGACCGTGCCTTATCGCATAACGGATCACTAACTCTCAATGCGTCTCAAATTGTTGCGGTACAATCTGAGGAGCCGATGACCGCAAAGGATGAAGCCCCGCTCTTTGGCTCACCGGTCCGAGGTGGGCTAGATCGCCCTGTATTTCATCCTTTCAAACATACCTCCGCCGGAGGCAAAGAAGTCATTTCGTCATCGACTGGCCCATGATGCGAACGTCACGGATCGCTCGATCGTCCCCCATCATGATGGTTGGGAAGACGGCTTCCCAAAGCGTATCAGCCCGTGCCGCCCGTTGGGCGATAGCCGGCGTTGAAGCAAGATCGAGGACCACGAGGTCCGCTTCATAACCGGGACTAAGGTGGCCGATTTTTGTATCAAGGCGTAGCGCTCGGGCGGAGCCGGTTGTTGCAAGCCACAGCAGTTCTGCGGGGTGAAGCGCGCGGCCTCGAAGCTGAGCAACCTCATAGGCTGCAGCCATTGTTCGCAGCATAGAGAACGACGAGCCGCCACCGGTATCAGTGGCCAACCCGATGGTTTGTCCCTCGGCCATCAACCCGTCCATGTCGAATAGTCCCGAGCCGATGAATGTGTTCGATGTCGGGCAGTGGACAAGGCTTGCGCCACTTTCTTTGAGCCTTGCGCGCTCGCGGTCAGTCAGATGAATGGCATGACCAAAAAGAGCGCCGGGGCCGATAAGGCCTGCGGCCTCGTAGGTATCAAGATAGTCCCGGGCTTCGGGGAAGAGGTCACGAACCCATGCGATTTCTTCGGTTTGTTCGGACAAATGCGTTTGCATCAGGCAGTCTGGATGCTCGGCCCAAAGGGCCCCGAGGGCGGCGAGTTGTTCGCGCGTTGAGGTTGGCGAAAAGCGCGGCGTGATCGCGTAGATCAGGCGGTCCTGGCCGTGCCATTTTCCCACCAGGGCCTTGCTGTCATCATAGGCCGATTGAGCGGTGTCAGTGAGATCTGCGGGCGCATTGCGATCCATGCAAGTCTTGCCAGCGATGGCGCGCAATCCGCGGGATTTGGCCTCGGCAAAGTAGGCGTCAACACTTGCAGGGTGGATGGTCGTGAAGCTTGTGGTGGTGGTTGTGCCGTTGGCGAGCGTCAGATCGAAGTAGGTTTTGGCGATGGCGTTTGCATAGACGGGGTCGCCGAACTTCATCTCTTCGGGGAAGGTATATCTGTTGAGCCAGTCGATCAGTCGCTTGCCCCAACTCGCGATCATCGCGGTTTGCGGGTAATGGGCGTGCGCGTCGATGAAGCCTGGAAGGATCAGTGAATTGCCGTAGTCGGTGATTTGAGCTTCCGGATGGGCGCGCCGCAGGTCGTCGGCCGTGCCGGTGGCTGTGATCATACCGTTCTCAATCAGAATGCCGCCGCGGGCGTCGTGGCGGGCCGTTTCGATGCCGTCGTGAAAAGGATCTCCTGTGAAGGCAAGGGTCTGGCCGATCAGGAGCGTTTTCTGGGTCATCTGGCTCTCGGGGTTTGTTGTCCAATGTAAATTCGGTCTCGGCTCTGTTGTCTATCACGGAGTTCGCATAAGTTCAGTTTAAGGTGCGAGAAAAGGTATTTCTTATGACCGATCAGACAGAAACGATTGACCGAGCGGAAGACGATACAGAGGACGACTATGCCCTTCGAAATCGGGTCGTTTCGGCTGCCAAAAGTGCGGCTGAAGACGGTGATCGCGAACGGTTGCTGGAGGTGTTCGAGCCGCTTCACCCTGCCGACATCGCCGACCTTCTGGAGCAGGTAGACACCGAAGACCGGACAAAGATTCTCCAGCTCGCAGGCGACTATATCGACGGGGAAATCCTGTCTGAAATCGCTGAAGATATCCGTGACGAAGTGGTTGAAACGCTGGAGCCAACGGTTCTTGCCGACGCGGTGCGCGAGCTGGAATCTGACGATGTCGTCGACATTATGGAAGACCTTGGGGACGCGCAGCAGGAAGCTGTGCTTGAGGCGCTGGATGTGGTCGACCGGATCGCGGTCGAGCAGGCGCTGGCATACCCGGAGTTCTCTGCTGGTCGCCTGATGCAGCGCGAAGTTGTGGTTGCCCCCGAGCATTGGTCTGTTGGGGACGCGATTGATCACATGCGCGCACAGTCGGATCTTCCCGAGCAGTTCTATCACATTGTATTGGTTGATCCGCGGCATCGGCCGACGTCTTATGTGACGCTTGGCCGGCTAATGTCGTCGCGGCGCGAAGTGCCTTTGAAGACGATCACCGAGGAGAGTTTTCGCACCTTTGATGCCGTCGAGGACGAAGGCGATGTGGCCTATGCGTTCAACCAGTATCACCTGATTACAGCGCCTGTTGTCGATGAGGACGGGCGGTTGGTTGGCGTGATCCTAATTGATGACGCGATGGCGGTTTTGGATGAAGAGCATGAGGAAGACGTTTTGCGTCTTGGTGGCGTCGGTGACGAAAGCCTGTCGAATTCGACGTTTGAGATCGTAAAACGGCGTTTCCCCTGGTTGGGGATCAACCTTGCCACCGCGATTTTGGCGTCGATCGTGATTTCGATATTTGAGGATGTGTTGCAGGCCGTGGTCGCCTTGGCGGTATTGATGCCTATTGTCGCTTCGATGGGCGGCAATGCGGGCACGCAGTCTATGACGGTCGCGGTCCGGGCCTTGGCGACGCGCGACCTTACAGAATCGAATGCGTTGCGGGTTGTCCGCCGTGAGGCGATGGCGGGACTTTTGAATGGTTTGATTTTTGCGGTGGTGATGGGGATCGTCGGGGTGATCTGGTTTGGGTCTCCGGCAATCGGATTTGTAATTTCGGTCGCCATGGTGGTGAATTTGATGGTCGCAGGATTGTCAGGAGTTCTGGTGCCTTTGGCGCTGGATAAGTTCGGGGTTGACCCGGCGTTGGCGGCAGGGACGTTTGTGACTACGGTCACGGATGTTGTTGGGTTCTTTGCGTTTCTTGGGTTGGCCTCGATGGTGTTGCTATGACCGACAAGGCGTCTCTGCGCAAACTGGCCGCAGAGCGACGGGCGCAGGTGCATGGGGTGGTCGATGTGGCACCAGCATTGAAGCATTTGGCCGATGTGTTGGGCGAAACCGCGGGGCGTGTTTCTTTCTTTTGGCCGATCCGCACAGAGATTGACCCTAGGCCGTTGCTTGAGGCGCTTTCAGCGCATCGTGAGGTTTGTTTGCCCGTGACAACCGGCTATGCGCCATTGGTTTTTCGTCCTTGGGTGCCGGGGACAGCGATGATTGCCGATAGCTTTGGTGTCGAAGTGCCTGTGGACGAGACCGAGGTCATCCCGCAGGTGTTGGTGGTCCCTTTGTTGGCGTTTGACGAGCGGGGGCATCGTTTGGGCTATGGCGCAGGGCACTATGACCGGACGTTGGGCAAGCTTCGGCCCTTGGGGCCGGTTGTGGCGGTGGGGTTTGCCTATGAGGCACAGCTTGCTGAAACACTGCCAATCGATGCGACGGATCAGCCGTTGAATGCGATTGTGACCGAGGCCGGAATAAGACGCTTTTTACAGTCGTGATGACGGTACTTGCTTTGTTTTTAGGCCGGGGGTAGGGCCAAGGAATGCGTATTCTTTATCTTGGTGATATTGTGGGGCGGTCCGGACGGACAGCGATCCGCGAGCGGCTTCTGCCTTTACGGAACAGACTTAGGGCTGATTTCGTCGTGGTGAACGGCGAAAACGCTACAGCAGGTGCCGGGCTTTCGGGCGATCATGCAAAGGCGATGCTGGACAGCGGCGTGGATGTGCTGACGCTTGGGGATCATGCCTTCGATCAAAAGGACATGCTGACCTTTATCGAACGGGAGCGGCGAATTATTCGCCCTGTGAATTTTGCTAAGCAAGCCCCTGGGGTCGGCTCGCGGGTGTTTGATGCGCCGGGCGGACGAAAGGTGTTGGTAGCGCAGGTGCTGGGGCAAGTCTTTATGAAACGCGCCTTTGACGACCCTTTTTCCGCCGTCGACAATATTTTGCGCACCCATCCTTTGGGTGGGATGGTGCAGGCAATTGTTCTGGACGTTCATTGCGAAGCGACCAGCGAAAAGATGGCTATGGGGCACTTTTGCGACGGCCGTGCAAGCATGGTTGTGGGGTCGCACACGCATGTGCCAACGGCTGATGCGCAAATCCTGCCGAGCGGAACTGCGTTCCAGGCGGATGCCGGAATGTGCGGCGACTACAATTCGGTCATCGGCATGGACAAGGCCGAGCCTATGCGCCGCTTTGTCACCGGCATGGGCAAGGGGCGGTTTGAGCCTGCAAACGGTGAGGCCACCTTGTCGGGGCTTTTCGTGGTGACGGATGACCGCACCGGCAAGGCAACGACCGTGCAGATGATCCGCGATGGCGGGCGCTTGCAGGCGTCCGGGCCGGAGTGAAGGACCGCCTTTTTCTGATTTTCTGTCTGGCCGTTATGGGGGCGGGCTGGGGCGCGACCCAGCCTTTGGCCAAGATCGCGGTCAGCGAAAGCTATCGCCATATCGGACTGGTTTTCTGGCAATTGGCAATCGGTGCGATTGTCATGGGCGTGATCCAAACGATGCGCGGCAGGCGGCTGACTATTTCGCGGCCGGCGCTACAAATATACGTCCTGATTGCGATGATCGGAACGATTCTACCTAATTCTGCGTCTTATGAGGCCGCGCGGCATTTGCCTGCCGGCGTGGTGTCGATCTTGCTGTCGCTGGTGCCTTTGTTCGCATTTCCATTCGCGATTCTTATGGGCAACGAGCGCTTTCAATGGGTGCGCTTTGGTGGCCTGGCCCTTGGGTTATGTGGCGTGCTGTTAATTGTTGGCCCAGAGACGAGCCTT
>NZ_CALJXO010000321.1:0-4123 GCF_937988555.1 uncultured Boseongicola sp.
CTCCGGCGCGTTTGAAGGCGCGCTTTTGACCGACGTGATCGGCTCAATCCTCGGCGTTCTCCTCATCGCCAACGAAGTTATTCGCCGCCCCACCCAAGCCACAGCAAAGACCAACCCATGACCTCAGTCTCGGGATCAGGCGAACGAATTCTGGCCATCCTGGACCTGTTTACGGGCGATAAACCCCAATGGTCGCCGGAAGAAATGATGGGCGCACTCGGCTACACCCGGCCCACGCTTTATCGCTATCTGAAAACGTTGAAGGACGCGGGCTATCTCGCTGCCTTATCGCAAGCGGTCTACACACTTGGCCCCCGAGTGACCGAGCTTGATTTCCTGATGCAACGCGCGGATCCACTGATCGAAGCCAGCCAATTGCACCTCACGAAGCTAGCCGCGCGCTTCCAAGGCTCGGCCTTCATCGTGCGCTGGTACGGACGGAAACTTCTGTGCGTGGCTTCAGCAAGCGCAAACGCCAAACCCCGCTCAAGCTATCCGCGAGGACGCCCAATGCCGCTTGGCCGCGGAGCAATCAGCCGGGCCATTGTAGCATTCTTGCCGCTTCGAGACAGATCAACGCTGATCGACGAACACCTGAATGAATTCATCATACCAGACGTGTGCAGCGACAAAGGAGAGGTCCTTGGGCAATTGAAGCAGGTCAAACGCGAAGGCGTCGCTGTCGCACGAGGAGAGGTTACGCCCGGACTTCTGGGCGTGGCTTCTCCGGTGTTTGCCGCAGACACAACTCCCATCGCCTCGCTGTGCGTGTCGTGTGACGAAACCCTTGTCGACAACGAGGAACTTGAGAAGTTGAGGGAGGCGGTTCGTCATGCGTCGCAAGAGATTTCGAGCATGCTCGCGCCCTTTAGCACCAGGCAAAGCGCGTGAACCGTGATACCCATCAGGACGCACAGTCCCGCCATTTCGCGCCATAAGACGAAGGACATAAGATGACCGAACACCCAGCAAAGCACTTCATCGGAGGCGAATGGATCGGCGACGGTCCGTTGTGCGATAGCGTTAATCCAGCCACGCTGGAGGCCTTGGGACAACATCATCTCGGCAGCGAACGCCTGACCAATCAAGCCGCGAGTGCTGCACGCGAGGCCTTCTTTACCTCGCCCTGGGCCGCCTCTCCCCGCTTGCGCGCGCAAGTCCTTTACGAGATCGCAGATCGCCTGGAAGCCGCACGTGACGAGATCGCCGACCTCGTTGTTCTTGAGAACGGCAAGATCCGCGCAGAAGCCATCGGGGAGACCCTGGGCGCGATCTCGGAAACCCGTTATTATGCGGGTTTGGCCCGCAATATTCGTGGCACGATGCAAGAAACCGCGCCGGGAAATTTCTCGCTGTTCAATCGCGAACCCGCAGGCGTTGCCGGCGTCATCGTTCCCTGGAATGCACCCGTCACGCTTTTGATGCGATCGCTCGCACCGGCCCTTGCGGCCGGATGCACGACGGTCATCAAACCCGCGCAGCAAACGCCTCTGGTCCACGCCCGGATCATGGAGGCGATCACCTCTGCACCGTCGCTTCCCAAAGGTGTAGTGAACTCAGTTAACGAAAACGGCATCGCCGTCGGTAAAGCTATGACCGCGTCGCCAGACATCGACGTCATCAGCTTCACCGGCTCAAGCCGCACAGGCCAAGCCATCATGGCCGCCTGTGCGCCAAGTCTAAAACGTGTCGGGCTTGAACTGGGCGGCAAAGCCCCAGCCGTTGTCTTTGCCGATGCTAATCTGGATCTCGCGGTTAAGGAGTTGACCCACGGCGCCTTGGCCATGGCGGGTCAAATCTGTGTGGCCGCCGCCCGTTTCGTCGTCCACGAAAGCATCGCGTCAGAATTCGAAGCAAAAATCACAATGGCCTTCCGCGCTGTCAAAGTCGGCCCCGGCAATCGCCCCGAAAGCCAGATGGGCTCGCTCATTGATCTTGAGAACCGCGCCCGAATTGAACGTCTGATAGAACAGGCCGGTGACGAGGGAGAAATGGTGCTGAAGGGCGAACGCCTGTCGGATGCAGCTTTCCTTTCGCCGACGTTGTTTCGGATCAATGACCTCTCCTCGCCTTTGGTTCAGGAGGAACTTTTCGGCCCGATCGTGTCGATCGAAACCTTTGCAGACGAAGCCGAAGCCGTCGCAAAAGCCAATGCCACGTCATATGGTCTGGCGGCGTCCGTGTTCACAAACGACACCGCCCGCGCAATGCGCATGTCACGTGCAATCCGCGCTGGCACGGTCTGGATCAACTCGCACTTGCGTTTGTTTGCAGAAGGCGAAACCGGAGGGTACGGCAAGTCTGGCCTAGGGCGTTTGCACGGCCCGGAAGGCCTGCACGACTTCCTTGAAACCAAGCACATCTACATGGAAGCAGGCGTCGTCGGAGCCGCGACATGAGCAAAGAATTCGATGTTGTGATAAACGGCGGTGGCCCGGTTGGCATGGGTCTTGCCATCGAACTGGGTCAGCGCGGGGTGAAGACCTGCGTCATTGAACGTCACCTCGAACCTCAGCCCATTCCCAAGGGGCAAAACCTGACGCAGCGCACGGGCGAACACTTCCGTGCGTGGGGATGCGAAGCGGAAATGCGCACCGCTCATCCCTTACCAAAAGGGGCAGGCATTGGCGGGATGACCGCCTACGGCACCCTTTTGTCGGAATACACTTACGATTGGCTGAACCGTGGCAGCGTTAAGGATTATTACTTCTCCAGCAACGCCCGCGTGCCCCAATACGCGACCGAACGTGTCCTCAGAAAGCGTGCCGAAGCCATATCCGCCATCACGATCCGCTATGGATGGTCCGGCGCGGCTCTGACGATGGATCAAGACGGTGCAAGCCTTGAAATTTCTGAAACGGACGGCAACGGCACGGATCAAATCCAAGCCAAGTATATTGTGGGTTGCGATGGCAGTCGCTCGCTCGTGAAAAGCGAAATCGGAATTGGAGAAGACCTGTCCGAACACAACAGGCTTATGGCTTTGCTGGTGTTTCGCTCGGAAGAACTTCACGGCCTCCTTGAGGGGCACCCCGGCAAAGCCTTCTACAACGTGCTGCACCCCGACCACCAAGGGTACTGGCTGTTTTTTGGGCGCGTGGATCACGGCCACTCATGGTTCTTCCACGCCCCCGTCCCCCTCGGTACGACGACAGAAAGCTTCGATTTTCGTGCCCTGCTGCACCGCGCAGTGGGTCAGTCTTTCGATCTTGATCTGGACTATGTCGGCTTTTGGGATTTGCGTGTGTCGACGGCCGAAACTTACCGGAAGAGCCGCGCCTTTCTGGCAGGCGACGCAGCCCACAGCCATCCGCCCTACGGTGGCTTTGGAATCAACACCGGATTTGAAGACGCGCGCAACCTTGGCTGGAAACTGGCAGCGGTTCTACAGGGCTGGGGAAGCGATGCCCTGCTCGACAGCTACAATGCCGAGCGCCGCCCGGTCTTCGTTTCAACCGCGCGCGATTTCATTGAACGCTTCATCGACGAGGACCGCGCGTTTTTGGAGAAATATTCACCTGAAACTGACAAAGAAGCCTTTGAGACCGCTTGGAACTCCAGAAATCTTGACGCTGACGAGGTCCATGCCTTCGAGCCGAATTATCAAGGCTCGCCGATTGTGCAAGGCTCCACGGGCTCGCCCTCCGCGCGCGGCTCGCACAGCTTCAACGCGCGCGCCGGGCATCATCTTCCACCGCCCGGTCCAGGTGGCAGCGCGGTAAGCGCAATGCTTACCGAGGACTTCACGGTTTTTGTGGCAGACGCGCGCCACGTCGTCGCACTGGAAATCGCAAGCCAAGGCTGCGGCATACCACTGACAACACGGGTGATCCGTTCGGACTGGTTGAACACATGGGGGCATGAGATCGTTCTTGTCCGCCCGGACGGGTTTGTGGCCTTCGCGGGCGACAGCATCGACGCCGCGCAGGCTCGTGAGATCTGCGCCAAAGTGACGGCGCGCACGACGTGACAGATTGGACCGGCAAACATGTGGTCGTAACCGGCGGGGCTTCTGGTATCGGCGCCGCGACCCTCACGCTTCTTAAGGCGCGGGGGGCGACAGTAACTGTCATCGACCTCAACAGCCCACCCGACACAGCTGATCACTGGATCAAGGCCGACC
>NZ_CALJXO010000322.1:0-22460 GCF_937988555.1 uncultured Boseongicola sp.
TCAGAAAAATGCTCGCCGGAGGCACCGTGACGCGCGTCAACACGGCGCAAACAGTACATTCATGCGCTCTCACGTCTCTTCCTCCAAACGCACAAGTTCGGCCCCCGCATCCACCTGATCGCCAACCCGCACCAGAACCTCGGCCACGACACCGTCGCGCGCCGCAAGAAGCCGATGCTCCATCTTCATCGCCTCTAATACCGCCAGCACATCGCCTTCCATCACCTTCGCGTTAGCGTTGACCAAGACCCGCGTCACCTGTCCCGGAATCGGCGCCAAAATGGCGCCCGCACGCGCGGCGTCTCCCCGCGCCAACGGGTCTGCCAGAGCAACAACGCCGCCACCGGGGCCAAACACATGCACGGCCCCTGGCACACGCACCGCTTTCAAACGCAGCTTCGCGCCGTCCACGCGCCAAGCGCCATCACACCATGAAAGTCGCAAAAGCTGCCCCGCAACCTCGACGTCCGCGCCGCCGGACATTGGCGTCACTCGAACAATATCCTCGCCAACTCCAACAAAATACGACAACGGCGTCCAAAGCGAGAACCCCTGCAACACCGCCCCCGACAGGCCCAAAGCCGTCATCGCCGCTACGGCCTTCGCCTCGCCGGACATGGCGTCCGGCGTCACAAGCCACGCTCCATCGCGATCGATAATCCCGGTATCCACATCGCCGGTCTGAAAGCCCGGATGCGCCACAAGACGACCCAAAAAACCGATATTCGTCATCGTACCCGCAACCTCGGTGTCGTCGAGCGCGCGGGCCATCGCACGCAAAGCCGCGTCCCGATCCGCACCATGCACCGTCAACTTGGCAATCATCGGATCGTAATAGGGCGAGATTGCATCTCCCTCGACCACGCCCGTGTCCACCCTTGCGCCCTGTGGGAAAACCATATGCTCCAACGTCCCGACGCTGGGCAAAAAACCGGCTTCCGCATCCTCGGCGTATATGCGCGCCTCAATCGCATGGCCCCGGACCGCCAAATCTTTCTGCGCCAATGGCATCGCCTCGCCGCCCGCAACCCGCAACTGCCACTCCACAAGATCAACCCCGGTGATCGCCTCGGTCACAGAATGCTCGACCTGCAGCCGTGTGTTCATCTCCATGAACCAGAACCGATCCGCCCGAAGCCCGTCCGAAGCATCGACGATAAACTCCACCGTCCCCGCCCCTTTATACGCAACGGCCTCGGCTGCCCGCACGGCCGCCGCACACATGGCCTCGCGCAGGTCTTGCGTCATCCCCGGAGCCGGCGCTTCCTCGATCACCTTCTGATGTCGCCGCTGAAGCGAACAATCGCGCTCAAACAGATGCACCACATGCGTGCCATCGCCAAAGACCTGCACCTCAATATGGCGAGGCTTGGCCACGTACTTCTCGATCAACACAGCGTCATTGCCAAACGCCCTACGCGCCTCGGCCTTGGCACTTTCCAATGCATCAATGAAATCGTCCGGCCCATCGACACGGCGCATCCCCTTGCCGCCACCGCCCGCAACCGCCTTGATCAAGACGGGATACCCGACCTCAGCCGCCTCGACTTCCAGGCGACCGGGTTTCTGATCCGCCCCGTGATACCCCGGCACTACAGGCACGCCCACCTCAGCCATCAAGGCCTTGGCTTTGTCCTTCAGACCCATGGCTCGGATCGCGTCCGCCGAAGGCCCCACAAAGATCAGCCCCGATGCCTCCACAGCCGACACAAAATCCGCGTTCTCGCTCAAAAACCCATAACCCGGATGGATCGCATCTGCCCCTGCTTCCAAAGCGGCCATGATAATGCGGTCGCCGCGCAAATAACTTTCCGCGGAAGCCGCCGCGCCAATCCGCACCGCACGATCTGCAAGCGCCACATGCCGCGCCCCTGCGTCCGCATCTGAATAGACCGCAACCGTCTCGATTCCCATTGCGCGGGCGGTCTCGATCACCCGGCAGGCAATCTCGCCCCGGTTTGCAATAAGTAGGGTTTCAAGCATCTCTCTCTCCCCAAACACGATAGTGTCGGTTCACGCGCTTGATATCTTCGAGAAGCGTGGTCCGCTCGCTTATATCGCCAACAAAACTCACATGATGCGTCTGATTGGCGATATTCGGTGTTAAAGAGACTCCAAAACGCATCACGCCCAGACTTCCTTCCCTTGCCCCCGAAATACTAAAGGACGCTTCCAAACAGTCCAACTTGGCACTCTCAGTTTCAAGCCTGCTGAAGGAGGACTGATCCTCAGCAAAACCGGCAAGCTCTGTCGTGCGGACAAACGGGCCAACACGTTCAACTCTGCACCTCGGCGCCGCCAATTCAGCGCGCACGACGCGCCAATTCCCGTCCCAAAGGTCGTCATTTGACGGATACTGATACCCCATAATCGATATCAACAGCCCGCCAAGTTGAAGAATGGCATCATCACTCAACTGACATGCCGAGGAAGTTGCAGACCAAGCGCGCGCTTCACACCCATACAGCTTCTCCCTTTTTCAAATACCTGCGCCGCAGGCAAAGACATCTCTCAAGCAGACCTAAACACCGAGAACGCCCACATCGATGCAATACCGACGTTAGAGCGACGTGATACCGCCCAGCCAAAACAACCGCCAAAGTCACATCCGGAACACGCCGAAACGTGTTTCCTCGATGGGCGCACTCAAGGCGGCTTTCAGGCTCAAAAACAGCACGTCGCGTGATTTGCGCGGATCAATAATACCGTCATCCCACAGCCGCGCCGAGGCATACAAGGGATGCGATTGCCGCTCGAACATATCAATCGTGGGCTGCTTAAATTCGGCCTCTTCGTCCTCGGACCATGCCCCGCCTGACCGCTCAATCGACGCTCTTTTAACCGTCGCCAAAACCCCCGCCGCCTGGGCGCCACCCATCACCGAAATCCGACTGTTCGGCCATGTCCACAAGAACCGAGGTGAATACGCACGCCCCGCCATCCCGTAGTTCCCGGCCCCGAACGACCCACCAACAATCATCGTTATTTTCGGTACGGACGTCGTCGCCACAGCTGTCACCATCTTGGCCCCGGCCCGCGCAATCCCGGCGCTCTCATAGGCGCGCCCAACCATGAATCCGGTAGTATTTTGCAGGAATACCAGGGGGATACATCGCTGCGAACACAGCTCGATAAAATGCGCACCCTTCTCTGCACTTTCGCCAAACAGCACACCGTTGTTGGCGACAATCCCGATCGGGCAGCCCTTCACATGAGCAAACCCGCACACCAAGGTCTCGCCAAAGCGCGCCTTGAACTCGTCAAACCGCGAGCCATCCACCAGCCGCGCAATCACTTCGCGAATGTCATAGGCCTCGCGCAAATCTCCCGGCACCACACCCAGCAATTCGCCCGGATCATAGGCAGGCTCTTCCGACGTGGCCCAAACCACGTTGTCAGGCAAACGCCGGTTCAAATTCCCGACGGCTTGGCGCGCCAAAGCCAAAGCGTGCGCGTCGTCTTCGGCCAGATAGTCTGCAACACCGGACAATCGCGTATGCACATCACCGCCGCCCAAATCCTCAGCCGTGACGACCTCTCCGGTTGCTGCCTGCACCAAAGGCGGCCCCGCCAGGAAGATCGTACCCTGATCTCTAACAATAATCGTAACGTCCGACATGGCAGGCACGTAAGCCCCACCCGCCGTACATGACCCCATCACCACGGCGATCTGAGCAATCCCGGCGGCAGACATCCGCGCCTGATTGTAGAATATCCGGCCGAAATGATCGCGGTCCGGGAAGACTTCGTCCTGATTGGGCAGGTTCGCACCGCCGGAATCCACCAGATAAACACAAGGCAAATGACAGGCCTCGGCAATCTCCTGCGCGCGCAAATGCTTTTTGACGCTTAGCGGATAATACGTGCCACCCTTCACCGTCGCATCGTTGCAAATAATCATAACATCAAGGCCCAGCACGCGACCGATGCCGGCAATAACGCCTGCCCCCGGAGCCGCACCATCATACATCTCATGGGCCGCTGTCGCGCCGATCTCAAGAAAGGCAGAACCCGGGTCCAGCAAACCTGCCACCCGGTCGCGCGGCAACATCTTTCCGCGCCCCACATGCCGCTCGCGCGCCTTGCCGCCGCCCCCTGCCGCCGCCAGAACAGCAGCCTCAGCCGCCATATCTAACGCCGCAGAATTGGCCGCCTCGTTGGCGCGAAAGGCGTCCGATGACGGTGAAACCGAAGACGTAAGTTTCATTGCACGCACTCCTGAAGGCGATCTTCCAACACCAGCGATTGTCGCGCGGTCAAATCCAAAAGGCAGGCCGCATTGGCAGGTCCGCCGCCGGTGCCACCACCCCATGTGGAATACTCGTAAAAGCAAGCCGCATCGCGGTACCCCATCCATGCACGCTGCATATCGCGCAACGCTTTCGCGCTGTCGGGAACGCTCGGTCCACCGGCGGGCACCGTGTCCACCACGGAACGCTCGACGCTGCGCAAATCGGCATAAACCATGTTCAACTTTTCATCCCAAAAGCCAAGCTCCAGCCCGATACAAAACCCCATTCCAACAGTTGTCGTGCCCTCGGTCGTTTCCATACAAACCCCGCCGAAGCGCCGATGCACTCAAAGCGCTCAAGCCCCTCGGCGCCTTCCAGACAAAGCCTGGTCGTCTCAATGGAAAACGAAATCCCTTCAGCGCCCACCGGCAAAGCCATTGCAATCAAGGCGGAAAATTCTCTCAATTGCCTGCCTTCTGCGCGTCTATCACGCCTTCGATGATCCGTTCGTTCACTTCAAGCCAGCGCGCCCGATAGCCAAACCGCGCAGCCGCTGCGACATCGTTTTGGAAGGCCGCATTGACCCCGGCCCCGACCGCCGCCCCAATAATCGGCGTTAATTGCGCCACTTTGCGCGTCGACAAATTCACCCCCAACGTCGTCGCCACCCGCCGCGTCGCCGCCAAGGTCCCGCCTGTCTGACCCGTCAGCTTCACGATCTTTTGCCAGCTTTCGCGGTCAAATTCAGACCGCTCGCGGTTCAGCCGCGCCATCGCGTCGGTCTTTTCCTCAGTCGAATTCGCCCCCGCAAGACTGAGCGTGTCGAGAATATAAACCCGCTCGGCCTCACTGTCGCCGCCAAAGCCATAACACAGCCCCGTCAGCCGCACCGTGCGAAGCGCCAAAGCAATCGTCGCCGGCACATCAATCGCAAGCCCCAACGCGCCAAATGCGCCTGCAGCACCACCGCCCGTCACAGCATAGCCAAGCGCCCAGCGCCGCACGTCGGCAACCGCTTGCTCGCAAGCCGCAAGGTCAGAAAAATCGTGTTGCACAGCAGCTTTACGGATCGAACTTGAAGCCACCCAATCCGCCCCCCGGATCGCCAACTCAATTGCCTCGGCCGGGATCAGCCGATGGGTCAAAAACCCCACGGGCCGCGACAAAGACCGCATCAGCCGTGGCAACGCTGAAGGCCGGGCCGCGCGGTATGCATCCTGCTCGCGCAACACCCGCTCAAGGTTGGGATTGGTCTGAATATCAATCACGGCGTCTCTTCCTCGTTCGCACCACCACGCCCTCTAGTTAGGGACTCCGCCGCCTGAACCCGATGATTCAAGCGGTTTTCCATCACTGCGACCGCCAATCCCACCGGCAAGAATAACGCCGCTTTGCCCAAAATCATCGCCGCAACCAACAGCCCCGGCACCTCGGCCGCATCAAAGAGCCAGCGCAGGATCAACAACACCGCAAACGCCAAAACCAATTCGGGCAAAATGCCAATGACAAGCCGGAACGGGCTCCACCAGCCACGATGCTCGACCAGACACATCTCGGCACCGCATCCCTCGCAAGCCACGGACAACGCGGCCGGCGCAGCAAGACCACCTTCGAACGTGCCGAGTAATGGAAAATACCGCAAAGGCGCGCCACAAGCCGTGCAATGAAAGCCGGACATCCGCGATACAAGCGTCCCAAATACCATCAGCGCCAAATCCTCATGTAGGTAGCTCCCCTTCCAGCGACATCAACGATCCTTGCCTGCTGAACATATAAACGCGCGCATCCACCTCCGCACCACAGCGCACGGCGATCCACACCAGACCCGTCCCCGGAACCCCGACACACTCAGTCGCGTCACCACCGGTTTCGGCAACATAAAGCGCCGCGCCCGCCTCGATCACATCGGTTTCACTCGGCACGTTTTTACTGCCCAACCACAGTCCGAAAGCAGCGGCCACAAAGCACAATACCATCGTGGCCCGCACGACCCTTCGCGGCATTTTGAAATATACAGCCACTGGCTAGACCATCGCCCCCATCAATTCGCGTCCGACCAACATCCGCCGAATTTCTGACGTGCCCGCCCCGATCTCCATCAATTTCGCATCCCGAAACAACCGCGCCACAGGTGCGTCCGCCATAAATCCGGCCCCGCCCATCGCCTGCACCGCCTGATGCGCCTGCGTCATCGCAACTTCAGCTGCATAAAGACAGCACGCGGCGGCATCTGCACGTGTAACATCCCCACGATCACAGGCCTTGGCGACCTCGTAGACATAGGCCCGCGCTGAATTCATCGCCGTGTACATATCCGCGATCTTCGCCTGCATCAGCTGGAACGATCCGATAGGTTGTCCAAACTGCTTGCGTTCCACCATATAGGGCATGACCTCATCCAGGCAGGCCGCAATAATACCGGGGCCAATCCCCGACAAAACAACGCGCTCATAGTCCAAGCCCGACATCAAAACACGCACCCCGCGTCCGTCCTCGCCCAGCACATTTTCCACCGGCACTTCGACGTCCTCGAACACCAACTCGCCGGTGTTCGACCCGCGCATGCCCAGCTTGTCAAAATGCGCACTCGACGAAAACCCAGCCATCTTACGCTCAATCAGAAACGCCGTGATCCCCTTCGATCCGGCCTCGGGGTTGGTCTTGGCATAAACCACCAGAATATCCGCATCCGGCCCGTTGGTGATCCAGTATTTCGTGCCATTCAGCACATAGACATCGCCCCGCCGTTCGGCCCGAAGCGACATCGACACAACATCAGACCCTGCCCCCGCCTCAGACATTGCCAAGGCACCAACATGCGCACCCGAGACGAGCTTTGGCAGATACTGCGCCTTTTGCGCCTCGGTCCCATTCAGGTGGATTTGATTTACACAAAGGTTGGAATGCGCGCCGTAAGACAACGCCACCGACGCACTGGCTCGCGCGATCTCTTCGACCGCAACTGTATGTGCCAGATACCCCATTCCCGCGCCGCCATAGTCTTCGCCGACCGTGATTCCAAGAAGCCCAAGGCCCCCCATTTCGGTCCAAAGCCCGTTTGGAAAGGTGTTCGAGACGTCAATCTCGCCCGCAATTGGCTTAACGCGATCCTGCGCCCAGCGATGAACCATATCGCGAAGCGCTGCGACATCCTCGCCCAGATCGAACCGCATAGACACCGCAAACATCGGCCAGTCCTTGCTTTATTGAACAGTTGTTCAGTTAATACAGTTTAACGTCAATCCGGTCAATCTCGCCCTACTGGTAACGCCATGCAGACAAGCCCAACCATTCTAAGCGTATAACATGAATACTTCGGCCCTTCTTGCGATCCTCACTCCGATCGCCGTCATCCAAACCATCCGCTTGGGCAACGCTGGGGCCAAATCACCTGACGATCATCACAGCCTCGGCCACTTCGGAGCGCGCGGCGGGCCTTCGTGCGGCGATGGTCATCGCCGCGCGCGCCCTCACATGGTCGCTGATAGCGGTCTCCTGCATCGCCGTCATTTTCGAGGTTTTCCCATCGCTGTACTTTGCGTCGCGCGTCGTCGGAGCGGCCTACCTTAACGACCTCGGCATAGGCCCATTCCGCGCAGCACGATGCCCCGGCGTCTTCACCCTGATACCCGATGCAGCCTCTCCAGCCACAACAGCGCCGTTTCGCACCGCCTATCTGGTGATGATGACCAACCCCAAAGTTTGTTGCTCTTCGGCTCGATTGTGATCACTTTCATCCCGCCCGAAGGGCCAAGCTGGCTGATGATCGTGATCGCTCTTCAATTCGACGTGCTCGGCGGCATCCCGAACGCCATTGCCGCGCTATTTTTCTCAACCGGCCCGTCATTCGCCCCTTTCAAAACTCAAGCTGCGGCACATCCGCGATTTTCGGAGTGCTATTTTGCGGTCTCGGCGCGCTGATTGCCTGGGATATCGTTAAGGGGCACAGCGGCTAACGCGCTAAGAACCAACCAAAACTTCTGCGATCCGGTCCAAATCTTCATACCTGTCCAGCATCGCATCCGGCGTCAGGCGCGCAATGCCTGGCCCCTCCGGCCCGAAGCTTACCAACACACAAGGCACCCCGACCGCGCGGGCCGTTTTCACATCCGTTTCGGTATCGCCCACCAGAAAAGACGCATCAACCGCACCGCCGGCCTGTTCAACACAGGCCAGATAAGGCGCGGCATCGGGCTTTCGGGTCGCCAAGGTATCCGCCCCGATCAAGGACCCGAACAACCCCCGCACACCCAATCTCTGTATCAAAGTCTCGGCCAGCCCCTCCGGCTTGTTGGTGCAAATCGCCGTGCGATACCCATCCGCCAAAAGCCGTTCGACGGCAGCCTCTGCGCCCGGATAAAGTCGGGTATAGACATCAATATGCTCGCCGTAGTGCTTGAGAAGTCTCGGATATTCCCGATTAATATCTTCCTCACCCACGGCCATTTCAAGCCGCGAAAACCCAAGCTTAAGCATTGCGCGACCGCCATGAAACGCGGTCAGCTGATCCCCCACCGGATCCAGCAAAGCCCCATGCCCCAAGGCCGCAAAACACGCATTCGCCGCCGCGATCAGATCCCCGCTTGTGTCCGCAAGGGTCCCATCCAAATCAAAAACAACCGTCTTCATACGTCCCCCATCGGCAAACGCCTGCCCTTTGATGTAACCTGCGGCAACATCAAGTGAAGCCCTCCCGTCTTGCAGGCTGGCCCAATGCGGCTAAAACGGCAGGCAACAAAAGGAAAGAGCAGGCATGTCGATCCACCTCATAGTTCTCGCCGCGGGCGAAGGCTCACGCATGGAGTCTGACCATCCCAAAGTGCTGCACGAGATTGCGGGCGCGCCGATGATTGCCCACGCGCTTGGCGTGGCGGACACTCTGGAAGTATCCGCACGCGTCGTTGTCGTCGGCCACGGCGGTGACACGGTACGCGCGACTGTCCTTAACCTTGATGAAGATATCCGTGTCTTCGAGCAGCCCGAACAGCTTGGAACCGCCCACGCCGTCAGCATGGCCGCGCCAGCTTTTAAAGATGCAACCGGCGATGCCGTCGTCCTTTACGGCGACACCCCATTCATCCGCCCCGAGACCCTGACCGCAATGGCGGACGCCCGCAAAAACGGCGCTGATATCGTCGTCCTCGGCTTCAACGCCGCCGATCCCGCCCGATACGGCCGCCTTATCACCGACGGCAACACCTTGACCCGGATCGTAGAGTGGAAAGACGCCACCAAGGCCGAACGCGCCATTACTCTTTGTAATTCCGGCGTTATCATGGCCGAAGCCGCGACGCTTCTGCGCCTTTCTGCAACTGTGGGCAATGACAATGCCGCCGGTGAATACTACCTTACTGACATTGTGGAACTCGGCCACGCCGAAGGCCTTACCGCAAAGGTCGTCACCTGCTCCGAGGCCGAAACCCTTGGCATCAATACCCGCGCCGATCTTGCAGTCGCCGAGGCCGTCTTCCAAGCCAACGCCCGCCATGAAGCCATGGTTAACGGCGTCACCCTTCAAGCACCCGACAGCGTTTACTTTTCTTACGACACCCACATCGGCCGCGACGCAATCGTTGAACCCAACGTCATCTTCGCCCCCGGTGTAACCGTCGAAAGTGGTGCCACAATCCGCGCCTTCTCGCACCTCGAAGGCTGCCATGTCGGGTCAGGCGCAGTGGTCGGTCCCTACGCGCGCCTTCGCCCCGGAGCGGAACTGTCCAACAACGTTAAGATCGGCAATTTCGTTGAAGTGAAAAACGCCCAGATCGGCGACGGCGCAAAAGTAAATCACTTGTCCTACATCGGCGACGCGGAAGTCGGCGCGGACACCAACATTGGTGCCGGGACCATCACCTGCAATTACGACGGTGTGTTCAAACACAAAACCATCATCGGAAAACGCGTTTTTATAGGTTCCAACACCATGCTGGTCGCCCCGATTACCATCGGCGATGAAGCGATGACCGCCACCGGCACCATCGTCACCCGGGATGTCCCCGACGGTGACATGGCAATCGGTCGCCACCGGCAAGAAAACAAGACCGGCCTCGCCCGCCGCCTTTTCCAGAAACTCCGCGCGGCCAAAGCGGCCGTTAAGAAAGGTTAACCTATGTGTGGCATCGTCGGCATCCTTGGCAATCACGAAGCTGCCCCGACCCTTGTCGAGGCGTTGAAACGGCTTGAATATCGCGGTTACGACAGTGCCGGGATCGCCACAGTTGCGGACGGCAAGCTTGACCGCCGCCGCGCTGTCGGCAAGCTTGTTAACCTTTCTGACCTACTTGTTCATCAACCGCTTTCTGGCAAATCCGGCATCGGCCACACCCGCTGGGCCACTCACGGCGCCCCCACCGTCGCAAACGCCCACCCCCATAAATCGGGGCCCGTCGCAGTCGTCCACAATGGCATCATTGAGAACTTCAAAGCCTTGCGCGAAGACCTCGCCACCAAGGGCTACAAAGCCCAATCCGAAACGGATACGGAAACCATTTCGCTTCTCGCACAGTCCTTCCTCGATCAGGGTCTTGCCCCGCGCGATGCTGCCGAACAGACCATCGCCTGTCTTGAGGGCGCCTTCGCACTGGCCTTCCTTTTTGACGGCGAAAGCGACCTAATCGTCGCCGCCCGCAAAGGCTCGCCGCTTGCGGTGGGCCACGGGGACGGCGAAATGTTCCTCGGCTCGGACGCCATCGCGCTTGCCCCGATGACCGACCGCATCACATACTTGGAAGAAGGCGACCGGGCGGAACTTACCCGCGATGGCGTCACGATTTTCGACATTAGCGGCCAACGCGCAAACCGCGACATTCGCCAAATTCAGATCGACACAACACGGATCGAAAAAGGCGGCCACAAACACTTTATGGCCAAGGAAATCGCCGAGCAGCCCACCGTTCTGGCCGATGCGATCAAACATTATGTGACTGACGATGGCCTGAACCTGCCGCCTCAAACCCCCAACTTCAACGGAATTGACCGGATTATCATGGTCGCATGCGGCACTGCCTATCTCGCCTGCGCAACCGCGAAATACTGGATCGAGCGTCTTGCGCAAATCCCTGTCGAAGTCGATATCGCCTCCGAATTTCGCTACCGCACGCCACCCATCGGCCCCAATACGCTTGCAATTTTCGTCTCCCAATCGGGCGAGACCGCCGACACGCTCGCGGCTCTGCGACACGTCGCTGAAAGGGCGCAAATCCTCTCGGTCGTAAACGTCGCCGAAAGCTCCATCGCGCGCGAAAGTGATGGAGCCTTGCCGATCCTTGCCGGCACAGAAATAGGCGTCGCATCGACCAAAGCTTTCACCTGCCAGTTGACGGTCCTGCTCGCGCTTGCGTTGAAAGCAGGCCAGGATCGCGGCACGCTTTCGAACGCTGACCTGCAAAAACACGTCGCCGATCTGCGCACTTTGCCGGGCCGCATCTCATCCGCGCTTGGTGCGAACGAGACCATTGCAGAGGTCGCCCAAGATCTTGC
This sequence comes from uncultured Boseongicola sp., assembly GCF_937988555.1. NCBI lineage: Bacteria > Pseudomonadati > Pseudomonadota > Alphaproteobacteria > Rhodobacterales > Paracoccaceae > Boseongicola > uncultured Boseongicola sp. Next base: position 11,712 of record NZ_CALJXO010000322.1, read on the forward strand.
AAAAGCCCGGGACATCCTGTTTCTCGGGCGTGGACAGATGTATCCGATCGCCCTTGAAGGCGCTCTAAAACTCAAAGAAATCAGCTATATCCACGCCGAAGGCTATGCCAGCGGAGAATTGAAGCACGGGCCCATCGCTCTTATCGACCCCGCTGTTCCGGTCATTGTCATGGCTCCCCGTGACGCGCTTTTCGACAAGACCGTGTCGAACATGCACGAGGTCATGGCCCGTGGTGGCCGTGTCGTTCTTGTGACCGACAGTGCCGGTGCAATCGAGGCCGGCGACGGCACCACCGCGATCATCACCATGCCGGAAATCCCTGATCTCCTCGCGCCGATCCTCTATGCGATCCCCGCGCAGCTTCTCGCCTACCACACCGCGGTCGCCAAGGGCACAGACGTCGACCAGCCCCGAAATCTTGCTAAATCGGTAACCGTAGAATGACCCTCGACGACGCCCTTGCCGACCTTTCCAGGACCGCAAACGCCGAAAAATCCGCCGATATGGCGCGTTATCACAAAGTAGTTCGTGTCTACCTTGGCGTAACCAACCCTGTCATCGACGCCTGCACAAAGGAATGGCGCAAATCGCTCAACCTTGACGACCGCCTCTGCCTTGCACGCGATCTTTGGGAAACCGATATCCACGAAGCCCGAATCGCCGCCGCCAAGCTTTTGACCCAAGCCCGCATCCGCCCAGACGACGCCGGCGCCTGGACCCTCGTCCAAACCTGGGTACCCGATTTCGATGCCTGGGCCATCGCAGATCACGCCGCCATCGCGGGGCAAAAGCGCCTCACTTGGGATCCAGACCGTCTTGACGACGTCGAACCCTGGACCCGCTCGGATCACATGTGGACCCGGCGCGCTGCCCTCGTCATGACCCTGCCATGGACCAAAAACCGCTTCGCGAAGCCCGACCAGATCGCGCAACGCGAGCGTATCCTCGGCTGGGCCGCGACCTACGTGGCCGATCCCGAATGGTTCATCCAAAAGGCAGTCGCATGGTGGCTTCGCGACCTTTCCAAAAAAGACCCGGACCGCACGCGCGCGTTTCTCGAAGCCCACGGTGAACAGATGAAGCCTTTTGCGCGGAAAGAGGCAGCCCGACTCCTCACCTGATTTCTGCGCGACCCAATTTGCCTGCGCTACTCGCGTTCGCGCAATGCTCGCCGAATAATCTTGCCCGTCGCCGTCACTGGCAAGGCCGCAACAAACTCCACCACACGCGGCGCAACATGTGGGCTAACGCGATCTCGCACCCGCTGCACCAACCGCTCGGCGACGCCGTCTTGCGACACCCCGTCCCGCAGAACGACAAAGGCCTTCACAATCTCGCTGCGCACCGGATCGGGCACTCCGACCGCTGCTGCGTTAACCACATCTGCGTCCCCGATCAGACAATTCTCAATCTCCGTCGGCCCGATCCGATACCCGGCCGAGGTGATTACATCGTCATCCCGGCTTACATACGTCAGATACCCCTCGTCGTCCGTCCGCCCCAAATCACCGGTCCGCAGCCAATCCCCAACAAACTTCTCCGCCGTCTTTTCAGGCAAATTCCAGTACCCGAGAAACATCACCGGATCGCCGCGCCGAACCGCGATCTCGCCGACGTCGCCCGCGGGCACAGGCGCGCCCTGCGCATCAATCACTGCAACATCATGCCCCGGCACTGCCCGACCCATGGTTCCGGGCTTCAAAACGCCCAAACCGGCACTGGATGACACCACAAGATTACACTCCGTCTGACCGTAAAGTTCGTTAATAGGCGCACACAACTCATCCCTCCCCCAGGCCAGCAAATCCGCGCCAAGGCTCTCGCCGCCCGAACCGATCGCGCGCACCGAAAGCCCCGCCGGTACCGCAACCTGTCGCATCAGCTTTAATGCGGTTGGCGGCAAAAACATCACCGAAATCCGCTCGTCCCGGATCAGTCGAAAGGCGGCTTCGGGATCGAATTTCCGCATCCTTTGAGACACCAGCGGCAGCCCGAAGTACAGCGTCGGCATCGCCAAATCCATCAGCCCGCCTATCCACGCCCAATCAGCCGGGGTCCAGCCCACATCCCCCGCCCGCGGCCGCTCCAGAACCATCTCAACCGATGGTAAATGCCCTAGCAAAAAACGGTGCGCATGAAGCGCGCCTTTGGGCGCCCCCGTTGTCCCACTTGTATAGATCAAAACCGCCGGGTCTTCGGCGCCCACGACCTCGGGGCGGAACCCGCCCGCAGCACCGCGCAACGCGTCTTCCCAGGCCATTACACGCGGTGCGCCGTTGTGCACCCGCGCGCCCGTCGTCACGATGGTGTGAAGCGGGCCGCCCGCCGCCGCGCTGATCAGCTTGTCGAGATGCGCATCGTCTGTCACGCCAAGCATCGCGCCGCTGTCGGCCAATCGAAATGCAAGGGCGTCCGCCCCAAACAACGTGAACAACGGCAAGACCACCGCTCCAAGTTTCATTGCCGCGAAATGCGCGACCATTACTTCCGGGCATTGCGACAGAAAAATCGCCACACGGTCGCCCTTTGTGACACCTGCGCCGCGCATCGCTGCCGCCAACCGATCCGACGCGTCTTTCAACGCCCCAAAAGTCCAGACAATGCGCGTGCCGTCTTCGGCCAGGTCAATGATCGCGGTCCGTCCGGGTTCGAAGGCGGCCCAGTCATCGCAGCAGGCTCGCGCCATTGAAAAGCTGGCCGGTATTGACCAGCGAAAATCCCGACTTATAGCGGACCAATCGCCCGGAGGAAGAACGTGTAGATCACTGATATTCATATATATTCGCATTGACAAGGTCGGTCAAAGGCACCTCAAGCAATCGCAAAGTCGCCAGCGAAATTCGTCCGCTTCCGGTCCCCGGAAAAAGCGCCACCTCAACGCTTTTGTCACCCTCACGAAGCGTGACACGGCCCTGCCCGGGCGACGTGACCAAAGCGGTCTCGACCCAGAAACCAGCCCGCCCGGGATCCCCCAAAGACAACACCGTCTCGCCCAGTAAAACGCCCCCTTCTGAGGTCTCCAACGCAGCGCTCCGTTGCGCCTGCGTTGTCGTGTCAAATTCGTCCACGCGGCGCGCTCCGGGCGGCGGCGCGGGTGTTTGTACTTCAGGCAAGACAACACCTTCCGGCGCCGCGTCGTCCATCTCGGGCGGCACCGCGCAGGCCGCCAGACCTGTCATCAGACCCATTGCTAACCACACGCGCATGCCTCGCCCCCTCAAATTAAATCTGTCCCAAATCCATCGGCCCCTTGCAGCGCCGTCACCTACGTCTTACGCTGTTTCGCATGGAAACGGCACCACTCATTGACCCCTTTCAGCGGGCGATTTCTTACCTTCGGGTTTCGGTCACCGACCGCTGCGATTTTCGCTGTGTCTATTGCATGTCCGAGAATATGACATTCCTGCCGAAAAAGGAATTACTGAGCCTCGAGGAACTCGACCGTATGTGCTCGACATTCATCCGTCTTGGGGTTGAAAAGTTGCGCATCACCGGGGGTGAACCTTTGGTGCGCCGGGACATCATGACCTTCCTTCGGTCTATGTCGCGCCACCTTGAAAGGGGCGCGCTGAAAGAGTTGACTGTGTCTACAAATGGCAGCCAGCTTGCCCGCTTTGCCGACGATCTTTATGCCGCTGGCGTGCGACGGATCAATGTGTCTCTCGATACGCTTGATGAAGACAAATTTGCCCGCGTCACCCGCTGGGGTCGGCTGCCCCAGGTCATGAAAGGGATTGATGCCGCACTGGCCGCCGGACTGCGGGTAAAAATCAATACCGTCGCGTTAAAGGGCTTTAATGAAGATGAACTTTTCACCCTGGTCGAGTGGTGCGCGAGCCGTGATATTGACCTTACGTTTATCGAAGTGATGCCAATGGGCGATCTCGGCGGAGAAGACCGGATCGGCCAATACTGGAGCCTGAAAGACCTGCGTGTGGAGCTTTCCAAACAATTCACATTGACCGAACTTTCCCACCGAACCGGCGGTCCCGCCCGCTATGTTAGGCTTGAAGAAACGGGACAGCAGATCGGGTTCATTACGCCGCTTTCACATAACTTCTGCGAAAGCTGCAACCGCGTGCGCCTGACGTGTACCGGTGAACTTTTCATGTGCCTTGGCCAGGAAGACAACGCCGATTTACGCACCGCCCTGCGCGCCAATCCCGACAGCGATGCAGTCCTTGAAGACGCAATTCGCGCGGCGATTAGGCTTAAGCCAAAGGGGCACGATTTCGACTATTCCCGCCAAGAAGCCAACGGACAGGTCTCGCGGCATATGTCTCATACAGGGGGCTAAGAGTGGACCCAATTAGGTGTCCATGATGACGATCAGAAAGCCGAAGCGAATGCGGAACATTCTGAAACCCGAAATTAGCCATTTCTTTTCTTGCTGTTGTCGGCATATCTGCATGCCTCTCGCCCGCATCTTACGAAGCTGAGCCCGTGAAAGTCTCCACGCGTTTGGGCGTCGCCACCTGTCAGATTTATACCCGTGATCTCGTCATCTGGGATTGCGCAATAGACCGACCTTAAAACATGTCCGTTTCGACCGCACGCGCGATCTGCGCCAACGAAGGTCAGCGGGACCCGAGCCAATACTCTTTCGCAACCCCACCGAAGCTGCGACCTGATCGCGCTAAGACTTGCCCGCGACTTCGCCCCATTGCAGGCGTCCCCGGATCGCCTCGGCCACGACATTGGCGTGCGTGATTGGCGCCATATGTCCGGCACCCGGAACCGTTATACCCTCGGCGTCGGCAATCCGTCGCCCCAATACATCCACGATGGCTGGCACAACAGGATGGCTTTCGCCGCCTTCGACGAACGTGACCGGCACCTCAATTTCTTCTAAACGCCCGGCGCGCAAAAGCCCTGGGCGATCCTCCCACAAAAGGTCATTCGCCGCTGCAATCAGACCGATACGATCCACCATATACCGCCGCCGTGCTTCCGGGATGTCGTCCCACGGCGTACCATCGCCCCAAAGTTTCATGAATTCCCGCGTCGCCATCGCATCACTGCCCTGGCCCAGCTTACGCGCAAAAGGGGCGGTGTCGCGCGCCGCCTTGTCGCCCACGTCCGTCCCTTTAACAGCTGCGAAAAACACCGGTTCGACCATCACCAAAGACGATACGCGATAGAATTTCTCTACCGCCAACCGCAACGCCACAACCGCCCCAAGCGAATGTCCAATCACCGGCACCGGCTCGGCCGGCAAAGCGTCCAGCGCAACCTCGATTGCCTGATCCGAAAAATCGCGGCTGGAATCCCAGTCGTCGGCCGTGCCATGCCCCGGTAACTCAATCAGAACGGGGTCCACGTCCAACGCCAACGCCTCAAGCAGGCGATCCCATGCACTGGCATCCGCCAGCCCGCAATGGATCAATCCCAGGGGTCTCGCCATACCGTCCTCAGGTACGACCGGCCAAATGCCGGTCCAACGCATCAATCCGGTCCTGCCCCCAGAATCGTGCGCCATCATCTGTGATAAAGAAAGGCGCCCCAAATACGCCCATGTTAACGGCTTCTTCAAGGTTCGCCTCGTAGGCTTGCGCCCCCGACAACAACCCTGAATCTGCCAGTGACGGATCAAATCCCGCCCCTTCAAGACAGGCTTTGATCACGTCATCTTCCGCAATATTCTTCTCATCCGCCCAACAGGCCGCCGTCAAAGTCGCCACCAATGCGCCAACGTCACCCCCGCCCGCGGCTTGCGCCGCAATCACCGCATAAGACGAAGGCGCCGGATTTGTGGGCCAAAACGCTGGCTTGGGGTGCACTAACATTTCCAAATCTGCACCAGTCCGCTCGATCTCGATCATCCGATATTCCTGACGCGACACATGTCGCTGCCCCGGAGGCACACCCCCCGTGCGCCCGAATAAACCCATAATGTCCAATGGTTTGTAGGTTATTGTCGCGCCATGCTTTGCGGCAACCTCGGCAGGCCGTGTCCCTGCAAAGTAGCAATTGGGGGAAATCGTTGCGAGATAGTAGTCGACATGCGGCATTTGTTACGTGCCTTTCAGGCAAAGGATTGTTTCGCGTGACCCTAGGCTCATGCTAAGCGGTGTCAACGTTACGAATCCGTCACAAACTGTGTCGGGAACAGCATCAGGACCAGGGCTGCCCATGGCAAATCATCAGGAACCGAAAATCATCACCGGGAACGCGCTCCCGACCCTCGGCAAAGCCGTCACTCGACGCTTGTCCATGCACAGGGGGATGAACGTCGGTCTGGTCGATGCACGAGTCGAGCGATTTAACGATGGCGAAATTTTCGTCGAGGTTTTCGAAAATGTCCGCGGTGAGGACATGTTCATCCTGCAATCAACCTCCAATCCGGCCAACGATAACCTGATGGAACTGCTGATTATGTCCGACGCGCTGCGCCGGTCATCCGCCGCCCGCATCACCGCCGTCGTGCCCTACTTCGGGTACGCACGTCAGGATCGCCGCACGAAAGCCCGTACCCCAATCACCGCGAAACTCGTTGCGAACATGATGGTGTCAGCCGGCATAGAACGCGTCCTTACGATGGACCTTCACGCCGCGCAAATTCAGGGCTTTTTCGACATTCCTGTCGACAACCTCTATGCGTCGCCGGTCTTTGCTTTGGACGTGAAGCACAAATTCAAAGGCAAGCTGGAGAACGTCACCGTGGTATCACCTGACGTCGGCGGCGTGGCGCGCGCGCGCGAGCTTGCAACCCGCATCGGATGCTCGCTGGCAATCGTCGACAAACGACGCGAAAAAGCGGGCGAGATTGCCGAGATGACCGTAATCGGGGATGTGACGGGGCAAACCTGCATTATCATCGACGACATCGTCGACACCGCTGGAACGCTTTGCAAGGCCGCGGAAACACTGATGCAGGCCGGCGCGAAAGAAGTCCACGCCTATATCACCCACGGTGTTTTATCTGGCCCTGCCATCGAACGCGTGACGACTTCTGTCATGAAAAGTCTTGTCATAACCGATTCCATCGAGCCAACCGAAGCTACGAAAGCGGCCGAAAACATCCGCATCGTACCGACCGCGCCGATCTTCGCCCAAGCCATCCTGAACATCTGGCACGGTACGTCTGTTTCAAGCCTGTTTGATCCAGAAACGCTCGAACCGATCTACGACGGCATGTATTCCTAAAGGCGCTTGGCGCGGGTACGTTAGTAAAGCGCGCGCGCCATCACCGCGAACATAATCCCGAAAACGGCCACGATCGCCAACAGGTAGTCGCCCGGCACAGCATCCGGGTCACCTCGTAAAAAGGACACAAATCGTTTTGGCATTTTGAACAGCCCCCCAGCTATCAATAACCTCTTTGTAGCTGCCGGAACGTCTTTGACCTAGCGCCCAGGCGGAAACAAAGTGTTTACGCACATCAGCCTTTTGGCGGGATCGAATACGTAAACGTCGCCCGCGCAATCAGGGCTTGCGAGCCATCTGAATGTACCGCGACATCACCAACCGCTAAAACGCGCCCAACCTTCAATAACGTGACCTCGGCCACCAAGGCCTTTCCCGCCACCGGTTTGCGCATGAAATCAATCGATCCATTGGTCGTCACGGCCAAGGCCTCGGGTCCGATCATCGCCATAAGCGCGAAATATACCCCGCAATCTGCCAACCCAAAAATCGTCGGGCCCGACACCGTCGCCCCGGGTCTCAGGTGGCGTTCATCCGGCATCATCGACACGCGCGCACTCATCGGTCCCACCGCATCGACGCGGTAAATATCCGCCATCTGCGGAAATTCACGCGCCACAAAATCGCGCACCTCGTCCAGTGTCAGTTTCGGCTGCATGACGGCCTGCCCTCTCCGTGTTAACTTGAGCGCAACCTTGCCAAAGGAACCATCCATGGGAAACCCGCAAGATGTGATAAACGACCCGAAATAAACGCGCCGAAGCAGACCGCCTCGACGCCCTCTTCCGAGAGGCCACAAGACGCAAGCCGCACCTTGGGGGCAAAATGATCGCCTACGGCGAGTATCACTACACCTACGAAAGCGCCCGATCCGGTGATTTCTTCGCCACTGGTTTCAACATGCGCGCCAAAGACATCTCGCTGCACATCCTGTCCGGCCACTCAAATTTCCCCGACATCGCCGCCCGTCTTGGCCCCCACAAGCGCGATAAAAGCTGCTGGTATATCCCAATCATAGACTGCGTGGATGAAGCCGCCGTGAAGGACTTTATCCGCGCTGGAGTGAAGGATCCTGCCATCAAGTGGGCTGTTAAGCCAAGGTAAACTCTGCGAACGCCTGCACCGACACAAAGCCGACGTGTTATAGTCATTGCCTCTACACGCCGTAAATGTCGCCGAATTTCGCATCGAGGTAATCCAGCAAAGGCGCTTCACTAGGTGCAGCCCCCGTCGCCCTCGCGATCAGGTCTTTCGGTAAATAACGCTTGCCGTGCTGTTGAATTTTCTCGCCTAACCAATCGGTTGCAGGCCTTGTATCACCCATCGCCAAGGCCTCATCAATCCCCGAAACCTCGGTGCGCATCGCCTGATTGAGGCACCCTGCGTAGACGTTCCCAAGCGTGTACGTCGGGAAGTATCCGAACAATGCCTCAGACCAATGCACGTCCTGAAGCACACCGTTCGCCGGAACATCAACATCAACCCCGAAGTCAGTGGAAAAACGTGAATTCCAGGCTTCGGGAAGGTCGGTCACCTCGAGCCGTCCAGCGACCAGATCCCGCTCCAGATCGAACCGCATAAGCACATGCAGATTATAGTGCACCTCATCAGCTTCAGTCCGAACAAACCCGGAATGACAACGATTTATCGCAGCATAGAAATCATCCTCATTGGCCACACCAAACTCGCCAAACGTCTCCCGCATCCGGGCGTACAACCATCCCGTAAACGCGCGTGAGCGTCCCAACTGGTTCTCATAGATGCGCGACTGACTTTCATGCACCCCCATGGACGCCCCGCGACCGAGCGGCGTCAAAAGATACGCGCGATCCACATTCTGCTCGTATGTCGCATGCCCAACCTCGTGGATCGTCGAGTAAAAACAATTGCTTGGATTGCACAATTCTGTCCGCGTCGTGATCCGCACATCCAACCCAGAGCCGCTTGAAAACGGATGCACCGCCTTATCAATCCGCCCATACGCGCTGTCATATCCAAACGCTTCGGCTAGCTTCGTTGAAATCGCCATCTGCCCGGCCTCAGCAAACTCACGATCGATCGCAGGCACGTGGCGTTCAGACCCCAACACGCGTTCGCGCAACTCTACCAATCTCGGCCGTAAAGCGCCAAACATCGCCTCAAGTTCGGCCCCTGTCGCGGCCGGCTCGTAGTCCTGCAAAAGCGCGTCGTAGGGATCACCGCCATCTGCCAGCGCGCTTGCTTTTTCCCGCGTCAGATCAAGCACTTCCGACAGCTTCGGTGCAAACATCTCATAGTCGTTCGCCGCGCGCGCTTCAGCCCAGACACGGTGCGCCAAGGACGTGGTCCGCGCCAAGTCCGCCGACAATTTCGCAGGCACCCGCAGAGTACGCTCAAACTCGACGCGGATCTCCTCCAACTGTCGCACGCCCGCCTCATCGGGGGCCTGCGCCATCTCAAGCCACTCGCCAATCCGAGGGTCCGTCCGTCGCCCGTGCAACACCCCGTCAAGCGCGCCCATCTCCTCGGCGCGTTGCTCGCACGCTCCCTCGGGCATCACCGTTTCCTGGTCCCAGCTCAAGCGGCCCATCACCTGCCCCAGCGCTTCGGTTTCGCGTTGGAACGTCATAAGCTCCTGAAATACTGTCATGTTCTGCCTCGCACGGATTGAGCCATGGGATACTGCGCGAGGAACCGAGCACGCAGAACAGCGACGTAAAGCAACACCGCCGTGAATTGATGTAGAATGGCCATCTGCCAGGGCGCCGAATACAGCACTGTCATGATCCCGATAACCATCTGTACGACCATCAGCGCCAGAACCAAATTGAACGCGAACCGCGTATCGCCATTGCCAGACCCGCGTGACCGCCACCAAACGATAAGGCCAAACGCCATAAGCAGATACCCCGACACGCGATGTATAAATTGCACCAAGCCAGCGTTTTCAAAGAAATTCCGCCAAAGCGGCTCAAGATCAAACGCCGTAGGTGGCACGAAAGACCCGCCCATCAATGGCCATTCGTTATAGCTGCGCCCGGCATCAATGCCGGCAACCAAAGCGCCAAGGAGAATTTGTAAGAACACGAAATACGTCAGTCCCGTCGCCATGCTGAACAACCGACCCTCGCGTGCGCGGCGCGCCTGCAACAGGTCCGCATCCGTGCGTCCCAGCAACATCGCGAACCACGCGATCCCCCCAAGGATCACAAACGCCAGCCCCAGATGCGTTGCCAGCCGATAGGACGCCACGTCCAACATGCCCCCCGTCAGCCCCGAAGACACCATCCACCACCCTATCGCGCCCTGAAGGCCGCCGAGGCCGCCCAGAACCAGTAATCGTCCGGTCCAGCCGTTGGGGATCTTCCTCATTAACAAAAAGGAAAAGAACCCAAGCGCCCAGACGAGGCCGATGACGCGACCAAGTTGGCGATGCCCCCACTCCCACCAATAGATGACTTTGAACTCGGACATGCTCATGCCCTTGTTCTGCAACTGATATTCCGGGATTTGACGGTATTTTTCCAGCTCGGCTTCCCAAGCAGCTTCGCTCATCGGAGGTAACGCGCCCGTCACGGGCCGCCATTCGGTGATCGACAGGCCGCTGTCGGTCAGACGGGTCA
>NZ_CALJXO010000323.1:0-3695 GCF_937988555.1 uncultured Boseongicola sp.
TACCGTCATTGTGCCAGATCGTAGCCGTTGGCCACAATCAACTGCGCCGCCACATCCGATGCCAAAAACGCCCAAAACGCCACCGCCGCAGGGTTATCGCCTGCGCGCGCCAAAAACGCTGCATCCTGCTGGATCGGGGAGTAAAGCCCCTCCAATCGTGTAACCTCAGCCCTGCCAATGAACGGCACTTGCGCCTCGGCCAGAAACGCCAGCTGCGCATTGCCCGTCACATAAAGGGTCGCAACTTGTCCGACATTGGTCACCAAAATCGGCTGAAATTTGGCCGTGTCGAGTTCCAGATTCTCCATCACCGAAATCGCGGCTGCTCCGTACGGTGCCACAAGCGGATCCGCCAATGCGACGCGCTGCCCCTCAAAAGCAGCCTCCGCGTTTTCCAGATCGATCGGGCTGCCCGACACCAGAACCAAACGCCCCAGGGCATAGGTTCTAACCGCCGTCGCAAGGCCACTATCTCGCAAAAGCGCTGGCCGTGCGGCATCTGCGGATAACAACACATCAAACGGCGCGCCTGACACGATCTGTGCATAAAGCGTGCCGGTCGAGCCGTGGCTGACCACCGCGGAGTGCCCCGTTTCGGCTTCAAACGACTCGGCCAGGACCTCGGCCGCGGTCACAAAGTTCGACGCGACGGCCAAGAGCACCTCTTCCGAAACGGCAGGGCGCGCCGCAAAGGCCACAGTAAACAGGGCTAAAGCTATGGTTCTCATGCGCCTTTCAGGCCATGATGGGGATAAATTTGCAAGCGCAAAGGCCGCCAAATCAGGACTGAACCAATGGCGCAGAATTCTGACAAAGAGAAAAGTGGTGCCCGAGGGGGGAGTCGAACCCCCACGCCTTTCGGCGGCGGATTTTGAATCCGCTGCGTCTACCATTCCGCCACTCGGGCGCACCAAGGTCCTCATAGCGCGTGATTTCCGGCTCGAAAAGCCCAAAGACGCTCCGCAATGAAGGTATCGCACGCGCGCATCTCTCCGCTTTCATATCCACGGGCGAACCAGCGCTGGCGTTGCTCGGATTTGCCGTGGGTAAGGGTAGGCAGCTGCAGCACGCGTCCCGCGAACTTTTGCAAGATATCATCACCGATCTGCTTGGCGGCATTCATCGCCTCAGCAATGTCTCCACGCACCAAAGATCCAAAGGTCTGCTGCTCCGACGCCCACGCCACTTCATAACAATCCCTTTCACACTCACGCTATTGCGCCTGAGTTCTGCACTCCAAACCCTTGACGACAACAGTCCAATCGTGGCCTAGACTTGCGCCTAAGAAAAGGCAGAGCAGATGATCCGAAGGCTATACGACTGGACGCTTTCCCTGTCCGCACATCCCCGCGCGCTTTGGGCGTTAGCGGCGGTGTCTTTCGTAGAAAGCTCTTTCTTTCCGATCCCACCGGACATCATAATGATCCCGATGATCCTGGCCCAACCGCGTAAAGCCTGGCTCATCGCATTGGTCGCGACGGTCGCGTCTGTCTTTGGCGGCCTTTTGGGCTATTTCATTGGTGCCGCACTTTTTGACACCATCGGTCAGGCGATCTTCGACTTTTACGGCAAGTCCGACGCGGTTGCCGCCTTCAACGAACGCTTCAACGCCTACGGCGCGTGGGCTGTGCTTGTCGCAGGCGTCACACCCTTTCCCTACAAGGTCATCACTATCATGTCGGGCTGGACGGGGCTTTCGATCCCGGTGTTTATCGTTGCTTCAATCGTCGCGCGTGGCCTTCGTTTCTTCATAGTGGCAGGCCTCTTGTGGAAATTTGGCGACCCGATCCGTCTCTTCATCGAAAAGTATCTCGGTCTTCTTTTCACCCTTTTCGTGATCCTGCTTGTCGGTGGGTTCTATGCCGTGAGGTTCCTATGACACGCCGCAATCTGATGCTTCTAGCCGCCGCGGGCTCGCTTGCCCTTCTGATCGGAGCCTACATCTTTCAGGCCCTCGGCTACGCGCCCTGCAAGCTTTGCCTCTGGCAGCGTTGGCCACATTGGATGGGCGTCGGGGTCGGCGTCGTGGCCCTGATCGTCGGCCCATATCTTCTTCTGGCACTACTCGGCGCGCTGACAGCACTCACAACCGCAGGCATCGGCGCGTATCATACCGGCGTCGAACGCGGTTGGTGGGAAGGCCCGACATCGTGCAGCGGCACCGGCCCAGGTCTGGGCGGCATGTCGGGCGCAGACCTACTGTCCCTCGATGCCCCGGTAGATATTGTCATGTGCGACGAGGTGGCATGGGCTTTTCTGGATGTCAGTATGGCCAGTTGGAACGTCGTTGCCTCTCTCGTCATCGCCCTAATTTGGTTCAAGGCAATGACCAGGGACGATGACGCGGTGGCAGGCGCCTGAGGCATAGCCGGGCGGCACTCTTGGGCCCTAACGGTTCGCTTACGATGCGAACGTCTGCACCGACGCAATACCGACGTTACACAGAAGTTGTACCGACATCGGTCAAAGTCAGTGCAAAGAGAGTACACCAACCACCCCTTCCCACGCGCCAGACGTCGGCCCTGTGCCATCGGCTAAACGCACCAGATTCCACAGAGAATTCAATTTCTTCCGCCAAAAACCAATAAATTCAAGTAGCTTAGCGTTATTCGGCGCAAAATCGTCTTTTTGCCGGTTAAGCAACTCAGGACGTTCTGAAAGCCCACAATTCAACAGAAATGCTCGACCGCAGTCAGACCCTAGATGTGGCGGCCAAGGCCCTGCTGAATGGGCCATTGCGCCTAGGTGTTGGGGTCTGTTAGAGTGAAATCAACCAAATCTAGCGGGCCAAACCCCGAAGCGAGAATAACGTGAGCGACACTCCGGAACCTCCTGAAAATACAGAAGAAAGCGGCGCTGAGAAGCCAGCGCCAACAAGTCCAACGATCTCGATCGCGGATGAAATGCGCACGTCCTACCTGGACTACGCAATGTCGGTTATTGTTTCGCGCGCCATACCCGACCTCCGCGACGGCCTAAAGCCTGTGCACAGACGCATTCTTTACGCCATGCACGAGACCGGAAATACGCACGACAAATCATACCGTAAGTCTGCCCGCGCAGTCGGCGACACGATGGGTAAATATCACCCGCATGGTGACGGTGCGATCTACGACGCGCTTGTCCGCATGGCGCAGCCATTTTCGATGTCTCTGCCGCTACTGGACGGTCAGGGCAACTTCGGCTCGATGGACGGCGATAACGCGGCTGCGATGCGTTACACTGAAGTGCGCATGGACAAGCCTGCCAGCTTTCTTCTGGCCGATATCGAAAAAGATACCGTCAATTTCCAGGACAATTATGACGGAAAGGACAGAGAACCCTCTGTTCTTCCTGCACGTTATCCAAATATGTTGGTCAATGGTGCTGCTGGCATTGCGGTCGGCATGGCGACCAATATTCCTCCGCATAATCTCGGTGAAATAATCGACGGTACTTTGGCACTTATCGACGATCCGGACCTGTCATCCGAGAGGCTGATGGAATTCATCCCAGCACCCGATTTCCCGACCGGAGGCCTGATCCTTGGCCGTGCGGGCGCGCGAAAAGCATATATGGAAGGTCGTGGCAGCGTCATCATTCGCGCCAAGACCAGGATCGAAGAAATCCGCAAAGACCGCTACGCAATCGTGCTCGACGAGATCCCGTATCAGGTCAATAAAGCCTCAATGATCGAGAAAATCGCCGATCTGGTC
>NZ_CALJXO010000324.1:0-5639 GCF_937988555.1 uncultured Boseongicola sp.
TCTGCCGCTCTTCCAAGTGTCACTGGAGTGCCTATCTCTACCAAGCGCTGGCACTGGGTGTGGGTAACTTTTTTGATTACTTGGTGGAGCCTGTCCCGGATGTCCACCTTGGCAGTGCCAGCACATAATCCCGGCGATTCATCCCAACACGTCGCGCCAGGAATGCTGCGGCTGAAACCCGACCATGTTCTTGGCCTTCTTGTTGGAAAAGAAGGTCTCGTTCGCATCCATCTCGCTGCGCACTTCGACACCTTGATAGAACCGCTCAATCACCTGATCAGACGTGAGACCGACCGACATGTCGTCGTTCGATACGTTGAAAACCTCGTAGCCCAAGCCGTCTTTGCTAAGGCAGCAATCGACCATATGTCCCAAATCGCGGGCATCGATATAGGCAAAGATGTTGCGGCGGCGCAAAGACGGATTTTCCATGAATGCAGGGAACTTCTCTGAATACTCATGTGGCTCGATTACGTTGTTGATCCGCAATCCATAGATGTCGGTTCCCGTCCGAGCCTGAAAAGACCGGGCGGTCATCTCATTGCAGACCTTCGACATGGCGTAGCTGTCATGCGGCACGGTCGGGTGGGTTTCATCAATCGGTACAAAGTGCGGTTTCAACTCTCCTTCAGCAAAGCAGATGGCATAGGTTGTTTCGGAGCTTGCGAAGATCACCTTCGGAACGCCCAGCTTCACTGCAGCCTCGATCACGTTATAGGTGGTCAAGGTATTCTGCCGAAAGCACTCACCGTCAGTGCCGATCATAACGCGGGGGACAGCGGCGAAATGCACAACGGCGTCATAAGTTGGAACGCCAGTGCCCGCGTCCAATTCCGCGCCTTCGATGAACTGGGACATTGCGCCAATGACCTGGCCCGCGTCGCAGAGGTCAATCAACAATTCCGGACAGTTCAGCCCCGAAGGCGATTGATCCACATTTACAACGTGGTGGCCTTGCTCTTGCAAGTGCCGGATGGCCCATTTGCCTGCCTTGCCGCTGCCGCCGGTAAAGAAAACTCTCATTGCGCCCTCCGATATTCAGCACTTCAGTGCTATTCCAATTCATACATGATGATGAACCACCAATCGTTTGGAGGGCAAGGTGCGTTTTTCTGGCTCAATCGGATTTCCGGAAGAGGCGCGGCTAGGACGAAGACAATGTCTCGCGTATAAAGTCCGGATAACTCCAAAGGCCTTGCCGTTTTGTGGAAAGCTGTCTCTCACGCAAGCGCAGCGAACGTCCGCTCTGTCGGAGGCTGTGTGAAAACTCGGGATTCTTCATGATTTCGCGCCACTCGTTTTCGGGAGTTGCTAATTTGATGGTTCAGCTCGACGAGAGAGCGCCCAAATCGAGCAATTTTTGGCATTTGTAGAATCCCTCGATAGTTTTCACACAGCCTCCGGACAAAGCAGACCGTCAAAAATACCAACACCTACGGTCCTTCTCTTAGCAAGTTGCTCAACTGACCGCGTAAGAGATTGCCGTGCCAAAAGCCCACGACATGCTAAACGGGTCCCGGTTATAGCGGCAACTTTTTCTTCCAGAAATCGATTGGCCCGCAATTACCAGCCCAGTAGGCGCTCAACCTCGTGTCGATAAGTCTCGGCCTCAGTGGACATCCAATTTCGGAAGTCGTTTTGCGTTTTGGAGCGAGCTCGGCCGCGCAGAGATACAAGCCGATACGAAAATTTTGACTGCGTTGCCGAACTGCCTCCGAACGGCATAATCATCGATCCATCACACAGGGCTGAAAACGACTCGGCCATTCCGCACAAGACGACTCCCAAGCCTTCTTTGGCTGCTCTCAAACCGGAACTGAGACGGGGAAATTCCGGAATTGCAGCTCTCTCCTGATACTCGATTCCGCACTCTTTGCTCCAACTTTCCCAATCCAACCATCCTGGGTCGTTAGTCTCTTTCTTGACGAGAATGACCGGAACGCCGGTGAGCGACCTAGTGTCTTCCGACAGATTATATTTGTCCGCGAATTCCGGTGTGCAGATCGGCACCACGCATCCGGCGAACAGAAAGATGCTTTCTAGTGGTAATTCAGGCTCCGGTCCGAAGCGTATCACGAAATCGAACTCTTCAGACTGCAGATCAACCAAGCGGTGTGTCGTATCAATCCGCAGATCGAACTGATCGCAAATTGCATAGAACCCCGGCAGCCTCGGCGTTAACCAGTACTCCCCAATTCCTAAGCTCATCGAAATTGACAGGCGATTGTCGGGTCCCGATCTGCGCAATTGCGCCAAAACGGAGCTGAGGGAACCAAAGCCGGCGGACAGCTCCGTCGCGATCGTGCTGGCCGAGCTAGTCGGCACGACCCCGGACGGATTTCGCGTGAACAGTTGGCTTCCAACATATTCTTCCAGCCCACGAATTTGTTGCCCGACAGCCGCGGTGGTGACGCCGAGTTCGTCCGCCGCTGCTCGAAAGCTGCCAGTCCGCAAGGCTGCCTCCAAGGCGCGCAAAGCGTTGAGATGCGATGTTTTCATTTGCCCCCTAAAGTTCAGCTTTATGGCCTCAAAGAATAAGTGACCTGACATATCCGAAAAATCAAACGAAAATAATCTAATAGCGGAAGGGCATGGTTTCAGGATGAAAGGTATTCTGCATGCATCGGATGCGAAGTTAAACGTGACGCCCGGCGCAAGACCATGTCGGCGTTCGCTCAAACCTCAGTCCGGGCAGACGCCCGATGGGACATAACAGACGAATTTCGAAAGGGAGTATCTGATTTGGAACTGCGATTGAAAGCCTTGACCCCCCTCAATATCGGCGTAGCGGTCGCCATTGTTGCGACCAGCGGACTGACAGGTGCGGCCATCGCCGAGTCAAATGACGAAAAAATCGTCAGAGCTATGTCGGCGGCTCCGGCTGACATCAGCGCCAACGCGACAATTATGGACGTGGATGGCACGATCCTCAGGGAAGGCAGAAATGACTGGGTCTGCCTGCCGGGTGTCGGCTTAATTCCCGGCGACACGCACCCCATGTGCAATGACCCCGTTTGGATGAAGTGGATGGCTTCTGTCGCGGCCGGGACCGAGTTCTCCACCGATGTCGTGGGTGTCTCCTACATGCTTCAGGGCGACGCGTTAGTGAACAACGACAACCCGATGGCAACCGACCCCAATGATGGTGGGGTTTGGGTTCAGGATGGGCCGCACCTCATGATGCTATTCCCGAACATGGAAATGTTGGCCGACTTGCCGCGAGATCCATTTGCTGGCGGCCCTTATGTCATGTGGGGGGAAACCCCGCTCGCCCATGTCATGGCCCCCATCGAGACCAAAGAAGACACCAACTGAACCTTAACAACAAAACAGGAGCATACGATGTCGGTTGAACACATCCAGAATTCAGTCAACGGCGTTATCGCCTTCTTAAAAGAGAACCCAAAGGACGCGCTTAGCACTAGTCCACCAATCACGGCAGTCATGGAGGGCGGTCTGCGCTGCAGAGCTACCGGTGACAATGGACAGTCGGTCGTAACCGACATGCCCCAAGCCATAGGCGGTGGCGGGACTGCGCCGTCGCCGGGCTGGCTGTCACGCGCAGCACTGGCATCCTGTGACGCCACTAGAATTGCTTTACGTGCAGCTGAGTTAGGGATTTCATTGGACATGCTTGAGGTCATTACGGACAGTGTGGATGACGACCGCGGCCTGTTCGGTATAGACCAATCGGTTCGCGCTGGTTCGCTGAGCCTACGAACCCGAGTGAAAATAGGCGCTGCGGGCGTTAGCGAAAAAATTCTCTGGGAGATTGTAGACTATGCTGTGACCCATTCGCCTGTCGCCGACAGCTGTCGCGGGGAAACTCCTTCAACACTAGAAGTCACAATAGCCTGACGGCTCCGAAGCAAAGAGTATGGCAATGAACACGAGAACTCAAACCAACGAAGGGGGCTGTACATGTGGTCATGTGCGCTATCAGGTGGTGGCAGACCCCCTAATCGTGCACGGCTGTCATTGCCGGGGATGCCAAAAGAACTCTGGTTCTGCCTTTGCGATTAACGCGTTGTTTGAGGCCGATCGCGTCAAACTTATCGCGGGCATTGAAGAGGAAATTTCCGTTCCCACGCCCAGTGGCACCGGTCAGGACATTACTCGCTGCAAGAAATGCAAAGTTGCGGTTTGGAGTAACTACAATATGGGCGGCTTGCGGAAGCACATCCGGTTCATTCGCGTCGGTACGCTTGATGACCCGGACCAGTTCCCACCGGATGTGCACATCTACACAAGTTCAAAGCAACCATGGGTCATTCTGCCGGAAACAGACCTGCGCGTTGAACGATTTTACGAGTTCGGAAAGACCTGGAAGCCCACGAGTCTTAAGCGTCTCTTAAAGATCGAGGAATCCGCCGGCATCAAAATTTCCTGAAGCACCCGGGTAGTTCGCTTGCTCGCGATAGTTTTACCCGATTGACCGACCGTTACAACTTCGGTCAACACCCACTTTTGGCGGTGGTTTGAACAGACGTCCGCATCGCGAAGCCAACCTAATCGAAGGATACGGGAGACTGACGCGAACGGTTTATGGTCAGCTTGAAAACATCAGGTCTCGAGTAATGCCCCGCTACATCGAATTTGCGGCGGGATGCTTTTGCGGCCGAAACATCGACCTCAGCGACCAGTAGTCCTTTTTTCTTGTGCATCGGCCCAGCAAGCGGCCCTCCAAAAGGCCGGTAGATCACTGCGTCCCCCGGGTTGATCCACTCATCGGCATTAGGAAACAACTCGTCGCGGTAGATAACCGAATCCGGAATATCGGAAGCTTCTAATGATGTGGCGCATCCGACGATCCAGCACCCTCCCTCGCGCGCAATATGTTGCATCGTGGCTAGCCAAGATGCGCCACTGTCCCAAGTTGGTGCGCAATATATGTCGATGTTCTGGGCATAAAGAGCAAACCGAGCGAGGGGCATGTAATTTTCCCAACAGAGCAGGGCCCCGACGCGCCCGACTGCAGTCTCTACAACCTTAAGCGTCGAACCGTCACCGAAGCCCCACACCATACGTTCGGGGTTTGTTGGCATGAGCTTTCGGTGATTGTTCAGAAGTTTCCCATCAGCGTCGATGATGGCCACACTGTTGAACAAGGTGCTTCCACTCACAGCACCATCCAGTTCCTGATGACCCATCACGACAACAATACCGTGCTCCTTTGCGGCTTCCTTAATGGGAGCCAGGTCATCCTTGCTGAGGTCGACCGAGTTCTCTTGTAAAAGCGCAAAGAGCTCCTCAGTCTTTTTCATATCTGCTCCGGGTGACAGACGCCAAACGAAGGTCGGGTACCCAGGAAGCCATGCCTCAGGAAAAACTATCAAACCACAGTCTTTCTTCGCGGCATCAGACATTAACTCAACCGCGCGCTGAATGGATTTAGCCTTGTCCAGATAGACCGGCGGTTGCTGTACAGCGGCAATTTTCGTGGTGGCCCTCCCAAGAAGATGATTGACGGTAGTCTTTCGTCCTTAACAAAGCAAACCCAGCTTGGTGCATCTCTGTCGCAATGGGCGTGCTCAGGCTTGGGGCATTATACTGACATCTATGAAGGTTTCCGCATTGGGCTGTCTTATGCTTTTCCCATCGATCTGCGAAGATTGAGCCGGTGCCCGCCACGCCAATTT
>NZ_CALJXO010000325.1:0-5583 GCF_937988555.1 uncultured Boseongicola sp.
GTAAGATGTCGCTTCGCTGACGCAAGGTGATCCGTCGGGGGCGTTGCCCTCGGAGTTATCAAGAATAAAGGGCAGGGCAGTGCTGGGAATAAAGTGGGCTTTGACCGGGGTTGCGATGCTGGTTCTGGCGGCCTGTGGAAGGTACGGGCCGACTGATATTGCACCAGCCGAGGTCGCGCGGCTAGAGGCAGGACTTTTGGCGCTTGGGCCTGACGTCGACCCCGAAGAAGCGGCGCGTGCTGCCAGAATTGCTTTTGCTTATACGGCTGTTTTAGCGCAAGAATACGGAATTACCGACCCGCCCTTGGTCCATAACACCAAGGTCAATATGGGGCTCCGGCCACGCGGCCTTTGCTGGCATTGGGCCGAAGATCTTGAGAACCGTCTTCTTGCCGAGGATTTCCAGACACTGGACGTGAAACGCGCGATTGCAAATTCGGAAAGTGACTGGCTGATCGATCATTCGACTGCGCTTTTGACCCCAAATGGTGGCGCGCTTAACGATGCGATGGTCTTGGATCCCTGGCGTTTTGGTGGGCGGCTTTTCTGGGACACAGTGCAAGAAGACACGCGGTATGACTGGATACCGCAAGAAGTTGTTCATGCCCGTTGGCGCGCTGAGATCGCGTCTGGAACGCGTGAATCTCTGCCTGTAGGCGCCACGCTTCAATAATGCCAAACGCCGATAAAACCGTCGCGAGACACGCGTCCAAACCGTTGCGCAGTTAAGCGCATTCAGGCATCAACCGATGAGCAAATATAAGGGGCGTAGACATGGCATTCGGCAAGGGGCATCACCTGCATCTGATCGACGGTTCCGCCTTCATCTTCCGCGCCTACCACGCATTGCCGCCGCTGACGCGCAAATCGGACGGGCTTCCGGTGGGGGCTGTGTCGGGTTTTGTGAACATGTTGTGGAAGACGGTTCAGGACAACAAGGGCCCGGATGCACCGACCCATGCGGCAGTAGTTTTTGACAAAGGCAGCCATACGTTTCGCAATGATCTCTATGACTTATACAAAGCGAACCGCGAAGCGATGCCCGAGGATTTGCGCCCGCAAATACCGCTAACCCGCGATGCAACGCGCGCCTTCAACATTGCCTGTCTTGAACAGGAAGGGTTTGAAGCGGACGACATCATAGCGACGTTGGCGTGCAAGGCGCGGGATGCGGGGGCCCGCGTGACCATCGTGTCGTCTGACAAGGACCTTATGCAATTGGTTGGTGGCGGTGTCGAAATGTTCGATGCTATGAAGAATGCCCGTATTGACAGCGATGGCGTGGTGGCAAAGTTTGGGGTCACGCCGGATAAGGTGATTGATGTGCAGGCTTTGGCTGGCGACAGCGTCGACAATGTGCCGGGTGCACCTGGGATCGGCGTCAAAACAGCGGCTCTTTTAATAAATGAATACGGTACTTTAGAAGCGCTTCTTGAACGCGCGGAAGAGATTAAGCAACCAAAGCGTCGCCAAACCCTAATTGACAACGTCGACCAGATCCTGCTTTCCAAAACGCTTGTGACGCTCGACTGCGAGATGGACCTTGATTATGCTCTAGAAACGCTTGAGGTGAAGGAGCCGGTCGTCGAAGATCTGCTGGGGTTTCTCAGCGCCATGGAATTCCGAACAACAACACGGCGCATCGCCGAGGCATTGAACGTGGAAGTCCCGGTGATCCCCGAAATCGAGGGCACTGTGTCCGCTGATACCGCGATGCCTGCGGCTGTGCCGTTCGATGTCACAGGCTATACGAAAGTGAACGATTTTAAGGTATTGGAAACATGGATCGCGCAGGCGCGTTCGCGCGGCTATGTGGCTGTTGATACCGAAACCACTTCGTTGAACGAAATGGTTGCTGAACTTGTCGGCGTATCGCTGTGCATCGAGGCAGGGCAGGCGTGCTACATTCCGCTGACCCATAAGGCGTCCCCGGTGGACGATCTGTTTGGATCCAATGAACTGGCTGAGGGTCAGTTGGATCTTGAGGAAACACTTAAGATACTGAAGCCGCTGCTGGAAGACCCTTCGATTCTGAAAATCGGTCAGAACATGAAGTACGACACCAAGATTTTTGCGCGCTACGGAGTCAATGTTGCTCCGATCGATGACACCATGCTGATGTCTTATGCGATGTACGCAGGGCTTCACAATCATGGCATGGGTCAGCTTTCCGAGAGCTACCTTGAACACCATCCCATTGAGATTAAAACACTTCTTGGTTCCGGCAAGTCACAGATCACCTTTGATCGTGTCGGTGTGGATGACGCGGTGAAATACGCCGCCGAAGACGCCGACATCACGTTGCGCTTGTGGCAGTTGTTCAAGCCGGAACTACACAAAAAACAGGTGACGACTGTCTATGAGACGCTAGAGCGGCCGTTGATCCCGGTGCTTGCGGAAATGGAAATGACAGGCATCAAAGTTGACCGTGAGGTCCTGTCGAAGATGTCGAACGCTTTCGCACAGAAAATGGCGCAGTTGGAGGACGAAATTCATGCGCTTGTTGGTCATAGTTTTAATGTCGGAAGCCCCGCACAAGTCGGCGAAATTCTATTTGAAAACATGGGGCTGCCGGGCGGCAAAAAAGGCAAGTCCGGCAAGTATTCGACGCCTGCTGATGTGCTTGAGGATCTTGCCACCGAACATGATTTGCCCGGGAGAGTGCTTGATTGGCGGCAAGTTCAAAAGCTGAAATCAACCTACACTGATGCTTTGCAGGATCACATTAACACCGACACTGGTCGTGTTCATACATCCTACTCGATCGCGGGGGCCAATACAGGGCGCCTCGCTTCGACCGATCCCAACCTACAAAACATTCCTGTGCGCTCGGAAGAAGGCAGGCGCATTCGTGAGGCGTTTATCGCCACTCCGGGTCATGTGCTGGTGAGCCTTGATTACAGCCAGATTGAGCTTCGCATTCTTGCACACATCGCCGAAATTGACGCCCTGAAGCAAGCCTTCCTTGAGGGGCAGGACATCCATGCTGCCACCGCGTCCGAGATGTTCAATGTGCCGCTAGCCGAGATGACACCTGACGTGCGCCGTCAGGCAAAAGCGATCAATTTTGGCGTGATCTACGGTATTTCCGGCTTTGGTCTGGCGCGCAACCTGCGCATCCCGCGCGACGAGGCACAGGGCTTTATTGATCGATATTTCGAGCGTTTTCCCGGCATTAGAACCTATATGGACGACACGGTCGCCTTCGCAAAAGAACACAACTACGTCCTGACGCTGTTTGGGCGCAAAATCAACACGCCCGAGATCAATAATCGTGGTCCGCACGCAGGTTTTGCCAAACGTGCCGCGATCAATGCGCCTATTCAGGGAACGGCCGCAGATGTGATCCGACGCGCCATGATCCGTATGCCTGACGCCATTGCGAAACTACCCGCCAAGATGCTTCTTCAGGTCCATGATGAATTGCTGTTCGAGGTCGAGGAAAGTGCTGCCGATGATCTCATTGCGATTGCAAAAGGCGTCATGGAAAATGCCTCGATGCCAGCCATTGATCTAGCGGTACCGTTGACGGTCGATGCGGGCCGGGGGACCAATTGGGCCGAGGCACATTAAGCCTTGTTAGCGCGACATTCCAAAAAATGACGTAATCTTCGGATATTTCCCATTGTTGCAGGCTGCCAAAGGCGGCGTAATGCAAGAGAACTAAGTAAGTGAGCCATATGACCGACGACTATTCTCCCGAGCGCGCCTTGCAAGAAAGCGTTGCTAGCCTGGCTCCGATTTTGCAGCCCGGCACGTTCGTTTACTGTTCGATGCTGCATAATGCGGATTCGGGCGACGCCATGGCCGTTGCGCGCGCGTTCTTCATAGAAGATCAGGGCGTTTCCCTGATCATCCCACGTACCGAGGCCGTGCGCCTTGGCCTGATTTTCGATCTGACACTGCGCCAGATCACCCTGTTCGCAAACATCCCACCTGACGTAATCGGGGTTACACGCGCCGTGCTTCGAACGCTGGAAAAGCGTGAAATACCAGCCAATGTCGTGTCAGCGGCCCACAGTGATCACATCTTCGTGCCTGCGCGCCGCGCCGATGAAGCGGTCGAAGCTTTGCGCAGCTTGCAAAAGCGCGCCTCAGACAAGCTGGTATAACCGAAAGCTGACCACGAGGGCGCAGCATTTGTTGCGCTTGGCCGCTTTCGCGCTTTCCCATCCTGCACAGGTCTTTTAAGACATTGGCCATTCCGCCAACGACCTTTTGAGGCCGACCCCATGACCGAGCCCGCCATCACCCAAGACCTCATTGCCGCCCATGGCCTTACGCCCGACGAATACGCCAGTATTCTCAGCATACTGGAGCGGGCCCCGACGTTCACAGAACTTGGTATATTCTCGGCCATGTGGAACGAACACTGTTCGTATAAGTCGTCAAAAAAATGGCTGCGCACCTTGCCGACGGAAGGCCCTCAAGTCATCTGCGGGCCCGGTGAAAACGCGGGCATTGTCGATATCGGCGATGGACAAGCCGTTGTTTTCAAAATGGAAAGCCATAACCACCCAAGTTATATCGAACCTTACCAAGGGGCTGCAACCGGTGTCGGCGGCATTCTGCGCGACGTCTTCACCATGGGCGCGCGCCCTATCGCTGCAATGAACTCGCTGTCTTTTGGCGAGATCAGCCATCCCAAGACAAAACGCCTTGTTGCGGGCGTTGTCGAAGGCGTCGGCGGGTATGGAAACCCATTCGGAGTACCGACGATTGGCGGCGAAGTTCGTTTTCACCGCGCCTACAATGGCAACTGCCTTGTGAACGCATTCGCCGCAGGTCTGGCTGACGCCGACAAAATCTTCTATTCGGCAGCATCAGGCATCGGCATGCCCGTCGTCTATCTAGGCGCAAAAACCGGACGCGACGGCGTGGGGGGCGCAACCATGGCATCGGCCGAGTTTGACGATACAATCGAAGAAAAACGCCCCACGGTCCAGGTCGGCGACCCATTTACCGAAAAGCGCCTGCTTGAAGCAACTCTGGAACTTATGGCGTCTGGTGCGGTTATTTCCATTCAAGACATGGGCGCGGCAGGCCTGACCTGTTCGGCCGTTGAAATGGGTGACAAGGGCCAGCTGGGCATCAAGTTGAATCTCAACCTCGTGCCCGTGCGCGAACAGGCGATGACCGCCTATGAAATGATGCTGTCCGAAAGCCAGGAGCGGATGCTAATGGTCCTGAAACCGGAGAAAGAGACTGAAGCAAAAGCCATTTTCGACAAGTGGGACCTCGATTTTGCGATTGTCGGCGAAACCATCGCCGAAGACCGCTTTCTGATCATCCACAACGAAATGGTCATGGCGGATTTGCCGCTGTCAAAGCTCGCATCAACCGCTCCGGAATATGATCGCCCATGGATCGAAACACCGGCGGCAACGGCTTTGTCAGACACCCCGCAAATTGATCCGATCGAAGGCCTTACCGCACTGATCACCTCGCCAAACTACGCGCGCAAACACTGGGTTTGGGAGCAATACGACAGTCAGGTCATGGCCGACACAGTTCAGGCGCCGGGCCTTGGCGCGGGCATCGTCCGTGTGCACGGTACCGAAAAGATGTTGGCCTTCACATCCG
>NZ_CALJXO010000326.1:0-3194 GCF_937988555.1 uncultured Boseongicola sp.
CCAGAGGAAGTAACGCCAGACTTTCTCCGACTGACAGTGCATGGAACCAAAGCACTTGCCCGCCAGGTCGTTCAAGTGCCGAAAAACCGTATTTTTCAGGAAGACGCTTGGGATCCTCCTTGCCTTTTTTCAACCTTCTACGGTGGAAAAGCCACCAAATAGGCCCCGAAACTTGTGAAAATGCAAGATAGAGGCGCGTAAGCGGAGACATGGCGTCAGGCTGCGCCTCGGTTCAATAGCCTCAGCATTGTGATAAGCCCGACGGGGCTACCCTCGCTCGCAACGAAGGCCGCCGAGATACGTTTCGTCTGCAGAATCCGAAGCGTTTCTCCGACAAGCATCTCTGGCGACAAAATCACCGAGCCTTTGGTCATCACAGCCATCGCGGGCGTCTCGTGAAGAGCGACTTGCATTGTCGATGCGGCATTTCTTTCAAGATAGCGACGTATATCGCCATCCGTAATAACACCTTGCAATTCACCGTCTTTGGTCACGCCAACGATACCCTGCCCCTTGGAAGACAAAATGTTGAGGGCGGCCATGACCGGAGTGTCTTGTGCCACCAACGGCAGATCTTCACCTTCGATCATGATTTCGTCCACGCGTTTCAAGGCAGCACCAAGCGAACCTCCCGGATGGAAGGAGTGAAAGCTTTCCTCGCTGAACCCCCGCATTTGCAAAACCGCGATCGCAAGAGCATCGCCCAGCGCAAGCTGAAGCAAGGTCGACGTTGTCGGGGCAAGGTTGTGCGGACATGCCTCGCGCACTTTGGGAAGGACCAAAGCCACATCTGCGGCGCGCGCCAAAGCGCTTTCGGCGGTTCCAGTAATGGCTATGAGGCGGACGGCATGGCGCTTCGCATATCCGATTACATCCGATAACTCGCGGGTTTCCCCCGACCAGCTTAACGCAAGGATGACGTCATCGGGCTGCACCATGCCAAGATCGCCATGGCTCGCCTCAGCGGGGTGCAAGAAATAGGCCGGCGTGCCAGTAGAGGAAAACGTCGCGGCCAGCTTAGCCCCGATATGCCCGGACTTTCCAAGACCCGTCACGATTAACCGGCCCGACATTTCGGAAATCAGCTCCAGCGCCTCGGCCAAGGACTGATCCATCGCGCCCAGCCCTTCCGACATTGTCTTCAGTGCCGCAAGGTCGGTTTCAATGGCCGCCTGTATCGCGCTGGTCGTGTTCATCGCTCGAAACCTTTCGTTCGCCACCGGCATAGAGGATTGCGGCTGCGCGGCAAAGACTTAGCCGCGCAGACTATGCTTTGACGACCTCGTCCAATGCCTTTAGCCGCCTCAAGAGCGCAGGCATACCGGCCAATGGCACCATGTTTGGTCCATCCGATGGTGACCGCGCAGGTTCTTCGTGAGTCTCAATGAAAACGGCAGAACAACCGACGGCAACTGCAGCGCGGGCGAGCGGTGCAACGAATTCTGATTGCCCGCCAGTCGACCCTCCAAGCCCCCCGGGCAACTGCACCGAATGTGTCGCGTCAAAGACCACTGGGTAGCCGGTTTGCGCCATTATCGGCAGGCTTCGCATATCGCTTACAAGCATATTGTAGCCAAAGCTTGCCCCGCGCTCGGTAAGCAAAATTCTTTGGTTACCAGTGCTTTCCACTTTGTCGACGATATTTTGCATGTCCCAAGGCGCCAGGAACTGACCCTTTTTGACGTTGATGACGGCGCCCGTCTCGCCGGCGGCCAAAAGAAGGTCGGTCTGGCGGCACAAAAACGCAGGGATCTGCAAAATATCGACGGCTTCAGCCGCGGGAACACACTGAGTTGTGTCGTGCACATCCGTCAGAACTGGGCACCCAAATTCGCTGCGGATGGCCGCGAGTATCGACAAGCCTTCGTCTATTCCAACGCCGCGCTTCCCACCAAGGCTGGTGCGGTTGGCCTTGTCAAAACTCGCTTTGAAGACATACCCAATTCCGATGTCTGCACAGGCCTTTGCAAGCGTTTCTGCAAGCATGCGGGCATGATCAAGCGTCTCAAGTTGGCAGGGTCCCGAGATAAGCGTTAGTGGCGCCTCGTTAGAAACCGAGAGCGCGCCTA
The DNA here is from genome assembly GCF_937988555.1 of uncultured Boseongicola sp. NCBI lineage: Bacteria > Pseudomonadati > Pseudomonadota > Alphaproteobacteria > Rhodobacterales > Paracoccaceae > Boseongicola > uncultured Boseongicola sp. The sequence continues at coordinate 2,070 of NZ_CALJXO010000326.1, forward strand.
TGGATACGGTCTTCATTTCAAGCCTTCCTTGGCCATAATTGCCTCGATGATCGGAACATCAGAAGGGTTGTTCAGTTCCCAGAAATCGTGGCCTTTGGATTCAACTTCCACGCATCTCACCGGTATCGCGTTTTCCAGAAAACGGAGTTGCTCCAAGCCTTCACGTTTCTCAAGCGGGCCTTCCGGTAAGCCGTTATAGTGCATTAGCGTCTCAGGTTTATAGGCATAGCAACCAACGTGGTGGAACACTGAAACCGCATCCTGCGGTGCGCCATCATAAAACGGCAAGACCTCCTTGGAAAAGTAAAGCGCGTCGTTGTTGGCTCCAAAAACGGCCGTAGTGGCCCCTACACGCCCTGCTTTTCGGTCGGTCTGAAGTTTCGCCAAGTGCTCGGCGGCCGTTTTCAGAACCGGCGTCGCCATATGAATTGTGGGGTCCTCCGCCAGAGCATCTATCAATGCCTCAACGTAATGGGGCGGAGTTAGCGGCGCATCCCCCTGAAGGTTAACGATAATATCGGCAGGTTCCGACAAAAGGGCGACGGCCGCGGCGCAGCGTTCCGTGCCATTCCGGCATTCCGGCGGGGTCATCAATACGTTTCCACCAAACGCTTTTGTAGCTTCCGCGATACGCGCATCATCGGTCAGCACGAATACTTCGGCGACCGAAGACACCTGTGTTGCCGCGTCCCAGCTGCGTTCGATAAGGCTCTTGGCAATTCCTGTGGCCCCTCGCAGGACGGCAAGGGATTTTCCTGGAAAGCGCGATGACTGGTATCTCGCAGGAATAAAAATGACAGTTCGCACGCTTACCCGCTCCGTTGTTGCACTCTCGGCTTAAGGAAAATCGGGGCGCTCCGCAATCCGAAGCCACCTATTCACAGGTCGACATACCCGATGCAGCGGCTAGTCTGGCATCCAAACCACCCCACGAAAGGGAGCGCCTTGGGCAGCCGTATATTCTCAGACAAGAACCGCCCGGTGCATCTTGGACCCTTCCCCCTAGAACGCCTGTCACGCGGCGACCTGCCAGACCTGTCAGCCGTCGCGGAAGACCCGACAGTCGTTTTTTCAAGCGAGACACCCGAGGCCCTGATCAACGCGATGCACCACGGCAACCTGGAG
>NZ_CALJXO010000327.1:0-7837 GCF_937988555.1 uncultured Boseongicola sp.
CATTCCGGGTCCGTTGTATCGCTTGCATATTTATTGCCCTTGCGGTCATGTTGGCGACGAGTGAGTTCAGTCCAGGCCACTGAGATCTCCGTTCAGCTTCACAACCGAACAGAATCACAACTTACTGAACTCATTCAACTATTTTAAAATCAGGCTCTTAGATAGATTGAGCCGCGTCTGGGCAGCTTAGTCCCCAGCTCAGCGGAAATTTGAGCACCACCCCACATTCCACGTGCGATGACTTTAGCAAACATATCTGACGGGGCTTCAGTTATCAGGCGGTAGATGCAAGGCCGCTTGAGCAAATGCAATCGTTTCATCTGGGGTGCCTGCGGCGGACAAGTTCTGCCAACCGGAGGGCACTTTGCCAGCTTCAAGCTGCAGTCGAACCACGCCTTCATCGGCATCTGATGCGTCGCCCTTGCGCGCTTGAACCCTGTCAATCAGGATGTCCAGGGGCGCTTCCAACCAAAGGGCATGGCAAGCAACACCCACCTTTTCCGCCATCCCAAAAGCCGCGGTGCGGGCCGAAGCTTCTAGAAACGTAGCGTCGATCAGAACGGAATGACCTGCCGCTATGATCCTGGCCGCGCGGTCCAGCATCCTGTTATAGACGGCATTACGTGCCGCAGACGTATAGTCGCTGGAAGCAAGGTGCACGTTTGCATCCGCACCGCGCATCGCCTTACGTTCCAGATCGCTACGCAAATGAATGGCGCCGGGGGCGGCACCAATCAACGGCGCAAGCGCATGGGATACTGTTGTTTTGCCAGTCCCTGACATGCCGCCAATAAGCACCACCGACGGCGTGCAGGGCCGCAACGATCCACATGCATCATTGAGAAATTGGACCGATTCTGGCCCAACGGTCTTGCCTGTAGCCAATGCGGCCTGCACCGTAACCATCGCACTGATGGCAGCGCGCACGCCGAGGAATAAGGGCAAGACTGCCAGCCCGTCATCTTCGGCACCCAACGCCGCCAAAAGATACGCATTCAACGCCATATTGGCAGCGCGCCCTAGGTGGCGGTGCTGCAGGTCCATAATCAAAAAGGCGAGGTCGTAAAGCACGTCGCAGGTGCCGAGTTCCTCATCAAATTCAAGCGCGTCAAACGGCACTGGCTTGCCGTCCAAAAGCACAAGATTGCGCAGGTGCAAATCGCCATGACAACGCCGCACATGCCCGGCGTTTGTGCGCTCGCGCAGCAAGGGTGCAGCACGCGCCAACATGGCGCGGCTCTGGCGATGAAACTGATCAATCAGTTCAGCCCCCAGCGGCGCTTTCATATCTGCAAACACCCGGTCAAGTTCGTCCAGAATATTGCGGATCAATATCGCACCGTCGCGGCAACGTTGCGGGGTTTGTGAATGATAGGAAAAAACCGCCTTTCCCAAATCATTCGCAAGCCCATCGTCAATGCCGCCTGCATCGGCGACTACTGATAATTCGTCTTTCGCCGGAAACCGCCACATGCGAAGTACCCATTCAACAGGGTCGCCTTTGCCTTTTAGCGCAAGGCTGCCGTCAGCCGCGCGCGTCACGGGCACAACATCGTGGTATATCTTGGGTGCGACGGGTTTGTTCAGTTCCAGCTCTCGGTGCAGCATGGCCTCGCGTAGCTCCAACGTCGACAAGTCCATATAATCATACCGCACGGCACGTTTGATTTTCAGCGCGACATCGCCTGCCAGGAAGATCAATGCACCATGGGTTTGCACAACCTCTACCGGCCCTCCGCCGGGGTGCGCTCCAGAGGAGCTGAGGAATGCGATGACGTCTTCCTGCATAAATTAGGTCCTTGTCAAAAGAATGCAAAGCGGATTGGCAAGTCCGCCAATGATCTCGCGCCCGTCTTGGAACAGACGCTTGAACAGCTGCGGATAGGTTTCAAGAACAGGACCGGATGCCTTGATCATCGTGGTCAGACCACGGGATCGTAGTTCTGTTTCCAATCGCAGTAAGCCGTCCATTTCTTCATCCGCCTGTGCGTTGATGAGATAAATGAGTTCGCTCGTCGTCACTGTCTCCGAGCCGCTGTCTGCTTGCTGGGCGGATGCCGTCGCGCCAAGTAGGCAGCTTAAGGATGTTGCGATGCCGATCAAAAAAATCCTTTACCATGTAACCTTCCTATCTGTGTGAATCCGTGGCCGTAACGGTGAGGAAATGAAGGCTCGCGATCATTCGCTCCAGGCGTGCACGTGCACGTCTCGTCCTGAGTGCCCCTTGATGATCTTGACGGCGAGGTCCTCCTTTTCCTTATCGCGCGTGCGGACCCACATCACGACACCGCCATGACGGTTCTGGCTCTCGTAGTAATTCTTGTGGCGTTGCCCAACCAGCCTGGCGAGCAGCGTCCCAATGACGGCGGCGATAATGCGGCCAACGCGCTTGCGGGTGTCGGCAGTGCCGTCATCGCGATGGCAGACCCCACGAAGAAAAATCCACCCGCGATGGCCCCTTCAAGTTCCCCGATTGCCTCTTCGGACACAAAGTTGGCTCTGGGCGCGTCGGGATCGTCCTCAAGCGCGGATGCACGCCAATAGGCTTTGCCCAGCCTCTCTTCCAAGGCTTCCTGGCTTCCCAAAAGACTGATGTCGGAATGGTGAAAGCCCACAGAACGCAGATCACAAAATGCAGCCTGTTGTGCCGCGAATGTGTCAAACACCCCGACGGCTTCGGGAACATTGATATAAGTTGTTTTTGAACTGCTCGCTTTGGTTTCAGGGTCGGGCATTCCAGTCTCCATGACATGCACAATCTAGGGTGGTTGCCGATCATCATGCGCCGAACCGCGATCACCGTATTGAGATGTATCAATCGGGAGTGCCGCGCTTGGTGGCATGTTGCGCGATAGGTCGATCTGCGCAGAGCAAATGAGATTTGATATGATCATGGACCCGAATTCTGTGAGTGAGGGGTTCTTGTCGGGAGACGAGCCCAGAGATCATCCGCCTGGGCTGAAAAGATGTATGTGCGTTTTTGGTCGTCCGTTCCAAACGTGGAGGACTTGCTGCTCGAACGCGGGATCGACGTCAGTCATAAGACTGTCCGGTTTTGGTGGAACAGGTTTGGGCCCTATATTGGAGAGGAGAAAACCTAACAAATACGCGGAAGCTGCTCTCCGACCAGCATGTCTACAATGCGCATCCCGCCAAATATCGTTTGAATGACAACGCGGCCTGAAGTGCCAGAAATCGCCCGCCCGATGATTGTAGCGTTGCGTCCAGTCTCTTGCGATTGCATGGCCGCGAGGGCGGCGTCGGCTTGATCGGGCGGCACGAACAGCACAAGCGTGCCCTCGTTGGCGAGGTACAAGGGATCAAAGCCGAGAATTTCGCACATGCCCTTCACCTCGGTTCGGAGCGGCAGCGCGGATTCGTCAATTTCTATTGAACACCTCGCTGTGGCAGCCATTTCGTTCAACGCCGAAGCAAGCCCGCCCCGGGTCGCGTCCCTTGCCGCACGCGTGTCAGGCGCTGCGGCAAGCACAGCCTCGATCAAATGGCCCAAGCTGGCGCAATCGGATCGGATGTCCGTTGACAGGGCCATGTCACCGCGCGCGATCAAGATTGCAGCACCATGGTCGCCCAGAACCCCGCTGACGATGGCGACATCGCCCGGGCGGATCGTTTTGGCGGCCATGTGCCTGCCCGGTGGGATCACACCGATCCCTGATGTTGTAATGAAAACCGTGTCAGCGGACCCTCGCTCCACGACCTTTGTGTCTCCGGTCACGATTCTTACGCCGGCCTTGTCCGCTTCGGTGCGCATCGACGCGACGACGCGCCGAAGCAGAGCGATTTCGCAGCCTTCCTCGATAATGAAGGACGCCGATAGCCACAGCGGGCGGGCGGCGCCAACCACCAGATCGTTCACCGTGCCGCAAACGGCAAGCTTGCCGATGTCTCCGCCAGGGAATTCCACTGGATGGACCACATAGCTGTCGGTGGTGAAGGCAAGCCGCGCGCCAGGGTCGGCAAGGGCCGCATCGGTCAGGCGGGCTTGATCCTCGGTCGTGTCGGTGTTGAAGGCAGTGGCAAAGACGTCCTCGATCAGGTCGCGCATCGCCTTGCCGCCGCCGCCATGTGCAAGCGTCACATGGCTGTCACGAAGGCGCGTACGGGTGGACATATCTATTTTGCAACCTCGACTGCACGTGCACCGCCGTATTGGTAATACGCAGCGCATGCACCTTCAGAGCTGACCATCAGCGCGCCAAGCGGCAATTCAGGCGTGCAGCCTTTGCCAAAATGCGGGCACGCCACCGGTTTGACGCGGCCGGTCATCACCTCCCCGCAGGCGCATCCGTCCGGTTCGGCCACTGCGCGCGCTTGGCCAGCGCCGTAACCGATCTGGAACTTCTGCTCGGCGTCAAAGGTTGCGTAATCCGGCCTGATCCGCAGCCCCGAGGCGTCGATTTCTCCCAAGCCCCGCCATTCAAAACTTGGGCGCGTTTCATAGACATCCGCGATCGCGGCCAGCGACACAGGATTTCCCTCTGCTGGCACGACGCGGGCGTATTGGTTTTCCACCTCCGCGCGCCCATCGCGAATTTGCCGCAGAACCATCAACACCGATTGCAACAGATCGAGCGGTTCAAAACCCGCCACGACGATGGGTTTGCCATAGTCTTGGGCAATGAAGTCATAGGGTCTCAAACCGATCACCATCGACACATGGCCAGGACCGACGAATCCATCAAGGCACATGTGCGGGTCATCCAGCAAGGCCTTGATCGGTGGCGGAACTGTGATGTGATTGCAGAAAACACTGAAATTCAGAACATTTGTGCGTCGGGCCTGCTGGATTGTTAAGGCGGTGGACGGTGTCGTCGACTCAAACCCCAAGCCGAAGAAAACCACTTCGCGATCCGGATTGCGCCGTGCGAGTTCAAGCGCATCAAGTGGCGAATAGACCATGCGCACATCCGCGCCCTGTGCCTTGGCCTGCAGCAGCGACTTGTATGATCCCGGCACCCGCATAGCATCGCCAAACGAGGTAAAGATCACGTCTGGTTGTTCCGCCAGATCAATGCACTCATCCACTCGACTTCTTGGCAGGACGCAAACGGGGCAGCCGGGGCCATGGATAAACTCAATGCCATCGGGCGTGAGTTTGTCCAGTCCGTATCGAAAGATTGCATGGGTATGGCCGCCGCAGATTTCCATGATCCGCACTGGGGCATCTGCCGTTGCGCCGATCTGGTCGGTCACCCGCGAAATCTCGGCCAAAACACCCCTGGCGGCGGCCGGATCACGAAATTCCTCAACGTATTTCATCTGCGCGGTCTCAGGCTTTCGGCACCCTCGGCCATCGCATCCAGCACTTCCTGTGCCTCGCCCAATTCACGAAGCACATCCAGCGTCTTTGCGGCTTCGTCTTCATCAATCCGGCTCATCGCAAAGCCGACATGGATGAGCGTCCAGGTGCCGACGAGATTCTCCAGCGGGGCGCCCTCTGCGATACAGGCCACGTTCACCTCGCGCCGCACACCTGAGATTTCGGCCACCGCCATCATGAGGTCGGCGTCCGTTATAGCGATGATTTGGCCGGGGATACCAAGGCACACAGGTCAGGGCCCTTCTTTCTGGGGGCGGGCAGCTTCGGCCAAGCGGGCGTCAAGCCATGTGATCCAGTCAGCCATGCCCTCGCCAGTGCGGGCCGACAGCCAAATAATCTCGATGCCGGGGTTCACCCGGATCAGGTTGCGGTGGAACAGATTAAGGTCGACATCGCAATGCGGCGCCAAATCGATCTTACTTAGGATCGCGAGGCGCGATGCGGTGAAGATATCGGGGTATTTCAGCGGCTTGTCTTCGCCTTCGGTGACTGACAGCACAGTAACCTTGCAGTCTTCGCCAAGGTCAAAAGCGGCGGGGCAAACCAGATTTCCGACGTTCTCAATAAACAGCATCGCATTCTGGGCAAGGGGCAGCTGTTCTAGTGCATGACCGACCATGTGGGCATCGAGATGACAGCCCTTGCCGGTATTCACCTGCACCGCGGGCGCGCCGGTGGCACGGATGCGGTCGGCGTCGCGAGCGGTTTGCTGATCGCCTTCGATGACGGCCAAGGGCTGTTTCCGAAGGGCCTCGATCGTCTTGCATAGCAGCGTGGTCTTGCCCGAGCCCGGAGAGCTGACCATGTTCACCGTAAAGGCGCCAAGCGCCCTAAGACGCGTGCGGTTCTGGGCGGCATAGCGGTTGTTTTGCGACAGGATATCGATCTCGACCTCGATAAGCCGGGCTTGCGACGCTCCGGCAAGACTGACCCCCGCCGCACCATTGCCGAAATGCATATCCGTGTCATGGCGATGCGCATGCGTGTGATTTCCGACGGTTCCCGTCCCACATCCACAGACCGCACACATCACTCCACCTCTATATTCTTGATCCGCATCACATCACCCGAGACCGGCATTAGTTTTTCACCACCGCAATCGGGGCATTGTGCCAGTCGGTCGTTCAGCTCAACTTCCTGCAGGCAATCATAGCACATCGCCCGGCCGGGCACGTCGATCATGATCAACGCGGCCCCTTCGGCCACGCTTCCCTTCATTACAGCGTCAAACGCAAAGTCCAGGGCGGATTTTTCGACACAGGAAAAGCGTCCGATTTCCAGACGGATTGTCGTGACGCGATCGAAGCTCTGGGTTTTAGCCTGATCCTCGATCACTGTACGGATGCCTTCACAAAACGAGATTTCATGCATGGTCCACCTGACGCCGGATTGAGAGGCGTGATCCGAGCCTACACGCAGATGCCGACGGAAAGCCACGGGTTTTCGCCTCGCTTGTTTTGGCGGCTACCCGCCGCGGATCGAACCGGCCGCAGCTATCACCGCCTGACCAAGCGCCAGACCGCCGTCATTCGCGGGTATCCGCGTGTGAATAAGAACTGGAATATCCCGAAGGTACCGCAGGACCATATCCAACAGCGTCGCGTTCTGAAAACAGCCGCCCGACAACGCCACTGCCTTGGCGCGCCCGGCCTCAACCTCGGTTCGTGCAGCGCCTGCAAACGCCTGGGCAAGACCAGCGTGAAACCGCGCTGCGCCGACCTCGGCGGGCACACCGTTTGAATGGTCATAGGCCCAGCTTTGAAACATCGGAATTGGGTCAAGCACGCCTTCGCGATACGCAAAAGGATAGGGGGTGCCAAAGGCGTCGGGCGCGCGCTGCGCCAATGCCTGCAACCGCATCGCAGCCTCGCCTTCGTAGCTTTGGCGATCTGTGGCAAGGCCCAGGCAGGCGGCCATCGCGTCAAAAAGACGCCCCGCTGATGACGACAACGGCGCGTTGATCCCTGACGTGGCCACCTGACGCAGAAGATCGCGAGGCCAATCCGAAAACAAAGTGTCGGCAAGATCTGCCAACCCCGCTTGATCCAGCCGCATCACCGCATTGCGCCAAGGCTCGCGCTGGGCGGCGTCGCCACCTGCCAATGGCGCTGCGGCCAGCGCTGCGGCGCGCCGAAAGCCGAGGTAGTCACCGACCAGCACTTCGCCGCCCCAGATGGTGCCGTCCGCGCCCAACCCCAGCCCGTCCAGAATGATCCCGGCAACGGGTCCAGCATCCAGCGGCCAACGGTTTTCGGCGAGGCAGGCTGCGAGATGGGCGTGGTGGTGCTGCACCTCGACAAGCGGCATGTCACCGGCCTGGGCTGCAGCAAGCTGTGAGGTGCGCAGGTCCCGATGCAGGTCGCAGGCCACCACGGACGGGTGATGGTCGAAAAGGCGCGAATAACTGGTGACATCCTTTTGGAACCTGTCCCACGCCTGCGGGTCGTCAAGATCACCCAAATGATGCGACAGCAGCGCTTTGCCCGACTTGAGCAA
>NZ_CALJXO010000328.1:0-2859 GCF_937988555.1 uncultured Boseongicola sp.
ACGCATTGAAACCTGACGTTCTGGTGGTTTACGGCGAGCGGTTCGAGGCGTTTGCCGCGCTACAGCGTTCATTGCAGCCACGCAGTCAAACATACCGGTCATGCATAGAAAAGGCGGCGCCAGAACGGAAGGCGGCGCATTGGGCGATTCCTCGCGTCAGGCCCTCACGAAACTCGCGCATATTCACCTTGCGACGAACCCTGATGCGGCATGGCGGATCGGGGCGATGGGGGAAGAGCTATGGCGTAGTCATACCGTTGGATTGCCGGTGATCGACAGGATAAAGGCGGGCGATTATCCGTCTGCCGACGAGGTTGCAGCGGCCCTTGGGTTGGATTTGAAGCGTGCGGTCATTTTGTTCACACAAGACGCGATTGCAACCGAACCCAGCCTTGCTACCAATCAGGCGGCACCTGTCGCGGAATTTGAAGCACTTTGGGTCCAATGTGTTTTGTGCGGACAGTATGTCATTCCGCAAGACGTGGCCAAATGCGCGCCCGTTGGAGACTGCCAGTTTACAGCCCCCAAGCCTGAGCGTGCGGACTGATCTCTCACTTAGTTTAGCGCCAAACTAAATTTCGACCCAATGTACTCCGGCTGGAGGAATGACGTTTCCGCGCCAATGGACGGGGGTTGCGGCATAGTTGAACGCGAACCGATGGGTCGCGGTATCACGCACACGAAGGCCTTGCGGCAGGGTCTCCAGAAACAGGCCTGCGGCAGGGGCGAGAGTGGTAAGGATGTGATCCCATGCAGTCCTGTCCGGCCAGCCGGCAAGGTAGTGCAGAGTGCCCGACGTCACGAGGGCAGGGTGGTCGTGTTTGGTTTTGATCGTGACGCTTGCGGTGCCTTCGATCCGTTCGGACCAATGCACGAAGCTGCCGCCACCCTCGAGCAAGTTGGACGAGCCGGGGGGAAGGCTTTCGACAAAGACTATTGTGGCATCGAGGCCGGGCAGCGCGGGTGGCAGCGGGACCGGGATCGCGCCGTTCGTGTCTTTCGCACCCGAGCGCGGGCCGACGACCACGTGACCTTCATGCGCGGCGAGACGGATTTTCAAGGCGTCGTCCATAATCGCAAGACCGGGCGCCATAACAAGTTTGTAGCCGTCAAGCGGGGCATCGGTGGGCAGGACGTCAATCGACAGGCCTGCGCGGCGCAGCGCGCGGTAGGTATCCAGGACAAGGCGGAAATAGCTGAAATCGGCACCTTGGGGCTGGGTGCCAAGGACCCAGTCCGCCTCGTAGTCAAAAAGGAATGCGACGTGACCCTGCGCGGGGACGATTGGGCCAAAGGCGGCAATTTCCTCGGCGACTTGTGCAACTTCGGCCAAAGCGGGGGCTGCGGCGCTGTCGGGGCGCAGGAGGCCGGCGTGGTTTTGTTCCTGTGCAAACGGAGCCTGCCGCCAGCGGAAATAGCAGACGGTTTCGGCGCCGTGAGCGATGGCTTCCCAGGCCCAGAGGCGGGCCATTCCGGGCAGGGGGGCTGGGTTCCAGGGAGCCCAGTTCACCGGACCGGGCTGTTGTTCCATGACCCACCACCGCCCGCGTCCCACCGCCCGGTAAAGATCGTGGTGTAGGGCTTGGTTGTCGGGATCACCTTGGCGGAGGTAAGTTGCTTTGTCGCCTTCGTCGGCTTCGAGCCGATCGGAGAGGAAGCCAATGGGGTAGCTGTCCCAGCTTGCTATATCGAGGTCTTCGCCGACTTTGAAATGGTCGAATGACAGCTCACGGCCCATATAGTTGTGGATGAGAGGGCGGTCGGTCAGGGGGCGGAGAGCGTCCGTCTGGACTTTGTTGAAGGCGACGACTTGATCGGATGAGTAACGTTTGAAATCAAGAACATGGGCCGGGTTTGCTTCTGTGGTTGTCTGATTTGGCAGGTCAATCTGGTCGAAGGTCTCGTATTCCATCGACCAGAATACATTGCCCCATGCGCGGTTTAGGGCGTCGGCACTTTGGTATTTCTGGGCGAGCCAGTTTCGAAAGCCTGAGAGGGCAGCGGTTGAGTAGCTCAAGGTGGTTTCGTGGCAAGCGTATTCGTTGTCGATTTGCCAGGCTTGGATGTGTTCGTGGCGACCGTAGCGTTCACCAAGGCGGCGCACGAAGTGGCGGCATTCTTCGCGGTAGCCTTCGTGGCTGAAGCAGTAGTGGCGCCGCGAGCCGAATTTGCGGGCTTGGCCGTTTTCACCGACGCCCAACATATCGGGGTGGCGTTTGACCATCCAGCGGGGCGGGGTGGCGGTGGGTGTGCCGAGGATGACCTTGAGGCCCGCATCCCCAAGTGTGTCGATGGCGCGGTCCAGCCATGCGAAGTCCAGTTGTCCCGGTTTGGGTTCGAGGCGCGACCAAGCGAATTCACCGATGCGCACCCACGTGAGGCCGGTTTCGACCATGCGCGCGGCATCGCTTGCCCAGACATCTTCGGGCCAGTGTTCAGGGTAGTAGCAGACGCCGAGTTCTGGGGTCATGTCGGGGCCATCGTTTGGTTGGGGTTGCGGGAGGGGGGCTGTCTGGCCCCGCCCTTCGGGCCCCTGCGAGGATTTTTGGGACCCAAAGAGGTACGGATTAGCTTAGAAGGACGCGGTGTTCGGCTTGGCCCTTGGTGACGTTTTCCTGCACGAAGAGTTTGCCGTGGTCGTTTGACTTGGCTCGGTCGGCGTCTGACACGCGGCCCGCCGCTGTTGTGCAGAAGAGCGTTGTCAGATCGGGGCCACCGAAGGCGGGGCAGGAGGTGTGGGCGGCGTTAATTGGGACCTCGCGCAGGAAAGTGCCGTCGGGGGCGTAGCACGCGATGCGCCAGCCGTTCCACTGGGCGTTCCAGATGTTGCCGTCTGCGTCGATGACCGCACCGTCTGCG
>NZ_CALJXO010000329.1:0-14529 GCF_937988555.1 uncultured Boseongicola sp.
TTTCATGGACTCGATCTATTTCCGCGATCCTCTGGGTCTCCGCATCGAATTGGCGAGCTACCGGTTCGAACCGCCCGAGGGGAGCCGGCATGCAGACGTGATGATCGAGGCCCACCGGATCCGCGTGGAGCGTGGCGATCATCACATCGACAAGGAACACCTTGCAGATGCCATCGAACTCATTGTCGAGCGTAGCCAGCAATCGCTTTCAACGGACCGTGGACCGCGAAATCCATACTGATCGCAATGGGTGTCGGTGACCTTTTTTGCTCTGGCGCGCCTGACCAAGATATTCGCTGAAACGGCCGCGACTGCTCACCCTGCATGGGAGACGAGCACATGGTAAGGTAATGGCCCAGAGCGACGCCCAATCCATTTGACGCATTATCCTCTTAAAGCGCAATTTTCTGCGCCAGTCGGATCGCGCGTTGTCGCCTAAGATGCGTCTTGCCGCTGTCGCACCCCGGTGACTGCTAAGAAGTAGAAATCGAGCATCGAGTTCAGCGAGGCTGGGGTTCTCTGAAGCCTGCTACGCAAAGCCGCGCCCTCCCAGCAATCGACCAGTCGTTCGGCCATCTCCTGCACGTTGGTGTCCTTTGGAAGTTCCCCAAGTTGTCGGGCTTCTTTAAGGCAGATAGCCATTTCGCTGGCTATTTCAGAAAAGCATTGCGAAATCTTTTCCCTAAAGACGTCGCTGACGCTCGACAATTCCTGGCCAAGGCCACCGATGAGGCAACCCATGTAACCTTTCTCACGATACGATTTCTGCGTCATCTCGAAAAAGTCCCGCACCCGCGTGAGCGGAGGCCGATCAGTATGCCTGAGGCGGGCATCGATACCAGCGTGAACCTGCGACATGTAGGTGTCGAGAACCTGAAGCGCAAAATCTTCCTTGTCGTTAAAGTGATGGTAGAATGATCTCTTTGGCGTCCGGGTCGTATCCAGCAACGCCTGAATGGCCAGGTCGTTGGAACCATGCTTCCGATCGGTAGCGGCAATTGCACAGGTCTGCTTGGTCCCGCTTAGCGGACCCTCGCTGCAGGTCGTACCAAGGTCTGCTCTAAGGCTGTTCGCGTAAATCCGTAACCGCGATCAGGACTGAGTATCAGCTTCGCGGTCTGTCTCGGCGTTTTCCGCGGCCCACTCACCCGCAGCCTCCACTGCTACGGTCGAGGCGGTGGGCAAGACATTCAGGTAGCTTTCGGTCTCCTCCACAGGAACGACCGCACGCTGCGTCATACGGTAGAGCGCATAAAGTGCAATGGCAACGAAAGTCGCGCAAAGCACCAGCCAGAATGCGAAGGGGCCAAGCCCCTGCATCGCCCAGCCAGTGACCAGCGGGCCTATTATTGCGCCCAGACCGAACGTGAAGATGAGCCCCCCAGATGCCCCCGGCATATCCTCGGCCGAAAGAGAATCGTTGGTATAGGCCAGAAACAGGGCATAAAGCGGCGTCGTCACCCCACCGGCGAAGAAGGCAGACGCCATCAAGGGCCAAAGACCACCACCAGTGATCCACCCCATCGCGCAGGAGACTGCGCCGAGAGAAGCCGCCCCGAAGATCAGCTTGCGTCGGTCCATCCGGTCCGAAAGCCAGCCGATGGGGTATTGTAGCAGCAGCGCCCCGGCGAACAGCATCGCGATAAATAGCGCGATCTGCGATGTCGTCAGCCCGATCTGGGTGCCGAAGACTGCGCCCATGCCTGATTGCGTCGCATAGACGCTGCCCAGCAGAAATATCCCCACAGTGCCAAGCGGCGAGCCCGTGAATAGGTCGCGAAGGGGCATAGGGCGCGCGACTTCGGCGACCGGCGCCGAGGTCGCGGAGAGAAGGATTGGTCCAAAAGAAAGCGACACTAGGATTGAGGCGCCGATGAAGAGCACCGAAGTCCCCGCATCCCCCAGCGTCAGCAGCCCTTGGGCTCCGATGATCCCAAGCGTCTGCGCGATCATATAGGCCGAAAGCACCTTGCCACGCGTCTCATTGGTGGAGGCATTATTCAGCCAACTCTCGGCTGCGACGTAAATACCTGACATGCAAAAGCCCACAAGCAACCGCAGTACAGTCCAGGCCCAGGGATCGGCCAGCAGTGGAAAAGCGAGTAGCCCCGCTGACATGAAGCTCCCCAGCGCCGCAAAAACGCGCACGTGCCCGACGCGCCGGATCAGCAATGGTGTAAACCGTGCGCCCGACAAGAAGCCCATGAAATAGCCCGAAGTAACGATGGCCAGCTCTGCAGACGAAAATCCCTCGATTCCGCCCCGCAAGCCGATCAGGGTGAAATGCATGCCGTTGCCCAGCATGATGAGCACGACACCAAGCAGTAGGGCCCAGACACCGGACAACACTTTAATCATCAAACATCCTATCGCGCGTGGGTCTCAATATACTGCTCGCGGCGTCTCATGGAACACAAGGCGCTGGCCTTGCTGCAACGCCGCATACATGACCGTTTACGACAAAATAACAATTGCGCCGCAATTTCACCAAGAAGCCAGTGTGTTTGAGTTTTCTGCTTTGGCGCACACGATCCACCTGTGCAAAAGTACTGTACCTGATCTTTTGCTAATCGGGCACTTTTGGGAGGGGGATGGAATGGTCAGAATTACAGAGGGCTTGGGAGTATTGGCACTCGCCGCCGATGCGGCAACGGGAAGGCCGAGGGGTTCGGGCTTGTCTGCTGCAATTGTGGCTGCCGAGTTCTCACGAAGGATCGGTGAAGATCTCGCAACTCAGAAAGACGCCTATTTTCTGGCATTGGTTCGCTTTATTGGCTGCACGATCACCAGCCATGAAACTGGAATGCTTTCATTCGGGGATGATCAGGGATTTGCAGTGGCAACAATGCTCGGCGATTGGGCGGATCGCGAGGACCTCAAGAAACACCTGAATCACTTCATTGCCCACGCGGCTACCAAAGATGAACGCGATGCGGCTTTCAACTACATCTGCGATATCCTTCCGGATGCCGCTCCAGATTTCACAGCTGCCCATTGCCGACAGTCATATCTTTTAGCGAGCAGGTTACCGGTGTCTCAGACAGTACTGGACTGCATTCCATTTTATTATGCCCGTTGGGACGGGAAAATTCTGCCGTTCGGCGGATTGGACATTCCCTACCTGTCGCGATTGGTCCGAATTACCGAAATGGCGGAATTGGTGCGGCGGCTCGAAAATACAAACCGCGCCAAAGAAGTCATCGCGTCAAAGCTTGGTCACGAAGTTGATCCGGACATTGGCCACAAATTCCTTGAGCATGCGGACGATGTCTTTCAGGTTGCGAGTCGAACGCCCGAGTTCGAGGCTTTCGTCGCGGCAGAACCGGGCAATCCAATCGAAATGACCTCTAATTGTCGCGAGACCTTGGCAGACGTCGCAGCGGATATGACTGACCACAAGGCTACATGTTTTCGCAGTCATTCTCGAAGGGTTGCTGGTCTCGCAGCTCAGGCGGCGCAAATTGCCAAATTGCCCAGAGCGCGCGTAGAAGATCTCCGATTGACCGCATTGGTTCATGACATCGGAAAATGTGCGATATCCAATCGCATTTGGTACAAGGCCGAAGAGCTCTCCGTCTCCGAGCGTCTGGAAAAGGAACGACACACGTTCGAGACTCAATTTTTCCTAAGCCACGGAAAACCCTTTGCTGAGTGGGCTAATGTCGCAGCTTCAGTCCAAGAGCGGGCGGATGGATCAGGCTACCATAGGCGCTCATTCCTTAACGATCTGGGCTCGAACATCCTCGC
This sequence comes from uncultured Boseongicola sp., assembly GCF_937988555.1. Taxonomy (NCBI): domain Bacteria; kingdom Pseudomonadati; phylum Pseudomonadota; class Alphaproteobacteria; order Rhodobacterales; family Paracoccaceae; genus Boseongicola; species uncultured Boseongicola sp. Next base: position 3,748 of record NZ_CALJXO010000329.1, read on the forward strand.
GGCGGCCAACGAATATGATGAGTTGACCCACGGGTCTCCGGCGCGCCCAGCATTGGACGCTAAAGCTGCAGCTGAAGAACTAAACAGCATGGCCAAATCGAAAAAGTTTGTGCCAACCGCTGTTTCCTTGGTTCTTCAGGCTGCTGGACACATGGTTAAAGACGCAGGGGCCTCACTGCCCTTTGGGATTACGCGTCGCGAAGCTCAGGTTTTGTCGCATCTCGCCAAATCCGAATCTACCTCCGAGAATGCGCAATGCCTTGGAATATCGCCCAAAACTGCCGACCATCATATTCAATCAATCTACAACAAAACCGATATCCGTGCGCGACCAGCTTTGGCTTTGTTTGCGCTTGAGCACGGAATCTTGATGGATTGAGAAGTTTCGTCGGAAAATAGGGAACTCTCCCGATACGTAGGGAGGTCAATTCGCGGCATCCTGATCTTAACGGCGACAAAAATTGTCCCGGGACAGTGAAGGAAAAGTGAAATGCTCACGAAATCAATGAAAACAGCAGCGCTCGCAACCGTGCTGATTGGAGGACTCATGACCACCACCGCTATGGCCGACGGCCACCTCGACGCGACCGACGATATCGCTTGGACGCTCACTCTCGATCTCGCGGAAGGTCAAGACGATGCATTCTCGTTGCTGATGGCTGAAATGGTAGCGGCTACCAAAGAAGAAACCGGTACAAAATCATATGAATGGCATCGCTCCGGCAGCACTGTGCATATCAATGAGCGCTTTGAAACCAACGGAGATGCGGGAGTCCATTTAGGCAACTTTGGCGAAAACTTCGCAGAACGCTTCCTTGCAATCCTCTCTCCAACTGGACTGCATGTGTATGGTCCAGCAGAGGGCGGTGTGCGCGAAGGGTTGGCTGGGTTTGGAGCCACGTTTTATGAACAGGTTGGTGGGTTCGATCGCTAAATCGCTAAACGATGTCTCTATGGATGTCTCTATGAATGTAGGGCCCCAAGATGGGGCCTTACGTTTGGCGTCGATTTCGATCGGTCAGGACATTCAGCGACAAAGGCATCAGTCGTTCATTTGCGATCAAAGAGTCACCTCTTATCTTTTCTAAGAAAATACCGTCTCAGTCCGCATGTCGGACCGTGGCGCGAACTGCAGAGAAGGTCTAATTCGAGCCCAAAGGACTGACATCCGAAGCGCGTAGTTTTTACGGCCAAACGGACAGACCTGATATTCGTCGGATGCTGTCTGAAGGCTTAGCTCACCCCGATGGGGTGTCAAATTTCAGCAAGAGGTGCGAACATCGGCAATCGCCCAATCAGCGCTTGCGATTGCGTCTCGCAGCATATCGTCGGTCACGTTCTGCCTTACGTTCTGCTTCATGCGCCGCTTTTTGCGCGATCTCTCGATCGGCAGTCTCAGCACGTTCCGCCTCTAACCCTGCGTCACGCTCCGCTGCTTGCGCCGCTACACGTTCGGCAGCCTCAGCTTGTTGCCGCTCCAGGTCTTCTTTTTCTCGCAGCAGATTTATCGCACTGACCTTCCGTTCTGCTTCACGGGCTACAGCTGCTGCATGCCTTTCTGCGCGCTTTGCCAGCTTCTTGGGATCATCTGCCGCCGCTTTGAACCGTTCAAGCAGATGCTGTTTGGCTTCAGACGCGGCCTTGAGGCGCCCGTCAAAGCCATCTCGATTAGAGTTCTTCATATAGTCTTTGCTCACCTTACTGCGGTTCAAGCGCTACGACAGTTGCACGCCACACCGATGGACGATCGTCGACGCATCCTTTTGGCAACCCAACCGGGAGGTCGCTTAACGCACCGGGTTACTCGTAGCAATAGAAAAGCACTCGCTGAAACCACATGTGCAGAATGACAGGCAATGCAATTCTACCGCCTGAGGCCTGCTTGTAAGGGATTTTTCGGACACTCGACTTAGAGCGATGGAGAGATTGAAAGTGGGGCATATTTCGCAAAGGCCAAAGGCTTGCTTTCGGGAAGACCGAGTAAGCTCGCCACTTTCGTCAGATGATCGCTTTCCCGTACTCGCGCGAGATCAGATCAACCAATTGGTTTATCCCGCTCAATTGCTTAACAATAGAAATGTGCTCCAGTCTCGTCGAACCATGTCTGCTTGGCATCCGTACTGATGCCGGACTTTCGACGTGGTATGTTTCATGAGATCAGCCAGAAGAGGAGTATATAAGCTTCCGGGACATCATCACCATCTTGACCCCAAAGCTGGGAATACGCGGATATTTTGGGCTGTTGCAATCAATATCCTCCTGACGGTCGTGCAGATCATAGGTGGCATTCTAACCGGTAGCCTGGCGCTGATTGCGGATGCAATCCATAACCTGTCCGATGCGCTGACGCTTGTTCTTGCATTCTTTGCGCGCAAGATCGCACAGCGGCCTGCCGACGACACCATGACGTTTGGATATGGGCGCGCAGAAATCGTCGCGGCGTTAATCAACTATACGACCCTGATCCTGCTTGGCTCATACCTAACCTATGCTGCCGTCATGCGGCTCTTCGAACCCACCAGCGTTGACGGCTGGTCTGTCGTTGTCATTGCGGTCTTTGCTTTAGTAGTTGATGCGGTCACCGCCTTTCTGACCTACGCGCTGTCGAAAGAAAGTATGAATATTCGCGCCGCGTTCCTGCACAACCTCGCAGACGCGCTTGGATCTGTTGCGGTTATAATAACGGGCACCGTGATCATATTGTATGATTGGCGGCTGATTGACCCGCTCATGACCCTATTGATTGCGGGCTATATCCTTTGGCAATCTGTAACCGAAATCGGCGGCTCCGTGCGAATATTGATGCTCGGCAGCCCACCTGATCTGGATATTCACGCCATCTTAGAGGCAATACACGCCGTACCGGGCGTTGAGGATGTGCACCATCTGCATCTGTGGCAGATGCAGGAACACGAACAAGCGCTGGATGCGCATGTCGTTATCAAAGAAGGCGTTTGGATGGAGGCGGATAGCGTGAAGCTCGCTGTGAAAGCCGCCCTGCGTGATGGGTTCGGACTTTCCCACTTCACACTTGAATTGGAATGCCATGTCCATGCCTGCAAAGACCCCCAGGAAGTCGGCCATGCCGCCCCTGCAAGCTGAAATACTTTGAGCGAAATCAATGCGCGGCGAGGAGGATTTAATAGGTTCGCATAGTTCAAAAAAATCGCGACTGGCAAAGTTTATGGCTTTGAGACCGCCCCGGTTCCCGACTGGTAGGAGGTTCCCAGGCTGTGGCGCGATAAAGGCAGGAGCGTTTAACGAGAAGAGTTGAGAATTGCGGTACAGCCTCGTGCCTGCACTTGCGTGATTTGAAAACTTTATGAGGGGAAGCGGACATTGGCCGCAGTGCAGAACATGTCCACCTAGTGCTCAAAGCCCACTTTCGAGAGAAGTCGCCATCTAGTAGTTTTGGAGAGCCGGTCAGTCTGAAATAGCGGTTATTTTCGGGCCGGGCGTAACATTGGAAAACGGGGCGGCGACGAACCAACGCGCACCTTCGCCAACTCTTGAAAACCGAAACGTTTGTAGAGAGACGTGTTGGCTGCGTTTGTCGACTCCAGATAAGCGGGCAACCCATCGCGATCGACCATGGCAAGACCATACTCCAAAATCTGCGTTCCGACACCGCGCCCGCGACACACGGGGTCTACGGCAATCAGCCCAAGGTACCAGTGTGGATCACTTGGGCAATAGGCAGCGCATTGAGAGATCAGGGCTGGGAACTCAGGCGGGAAACCGTGTCCCGCAGCCGCGGACGAAGGTTCTGCCTGCGCAACCTCTTCAGAACGGTCAGCCTTTGCACCAGGCGGAAGCCAGATCGCAGCCCCAGCAAAATCACCGATCACAAAGACCGTGCCCGCATCAAATGCCTCAGAATAAGCGCGCCTTGGGTGCTTTTTGCTATCGCGCAGGAAGTCTAGTGAATTTGGCATCACCCAACGAACAAATGGATCGTCAGTGAATGCGACAGACAATAGTGCGCCCAGTCGCTCCTCGTCTTCCCGGCCCCCACGTCTGATAGCCATTTCTTTCAAGGTCACCTCCGACGAGTTATCCCTGTGAATGCTATTGGCTTTCCGCCATTTCACAAGAGTTCGTTCGCGAACCCAAGTATCGATGGTTTCAAAGCGGCCGTCGTTCGCTGCAGTTCGCACCCGTCCTCGTTTAAATCACCGTCGTTCATCGCTCACTCGCTCCAAATACCGGCTTGTTCGGGAACAGTTGCCCGAGTTTGCTGCGTTTGGCGGGTTCGGTACGGCACCGGGGCTTGGCACTGTCGCTTACCACAACTGCGCATAGCCGCTGGGGAGTGGTAGGCCGGCATGGCCTGCCACGTATTTTGAAAAGCAACAGGTCAGAGTCCGTATTGCTCGCGTGCGTAGTCGCCGAGCCCCACGGCGTCGAGTTTGGCGAGCGGGGCGAGGAACGTTACCTGAATGACGCCAGGGGCGCGGCCGATCTCGATCGCACCGTTTACTGTCGCCCGGTTGCGGATCTCGGCCACAGTCACGTCAAGCAACTTGGCCGCGCGAGTGAGGCCGTTCTCGATTGCGTCGTTGAGGTTGGCTGCAGTGCCTATCACTGAGATTGGGGCCAGAGGCTCTATCTCAGACACGCCCCATTTTGTAGCAAGGCGTTGGCCTTTCGCTTTCTCCGCCTCGCTAAACGGTTTTGCTAGCGGCGGCAAATCCTCTTCCAAAGGGAAAAGAACGGGCCCATCCAGCGGATAGTTTTTCACGACCTCTACCTGCAATGTCACGCTGCCTGAGACATCCATGGTATGCCCGGCGATTTCGCCATCGCCCTGGCCGGCATGCATGTCCCCCATATAGATGCCCGCGCCGGGAACCTTGACCGGAGCTACTAGGATCGAGCCCGCGCGTACCGCGTCGATATCCATATGACCATCGGTCTTGTGCTCGGCCAGTTGCTCGGCCGTGATGGCGTAATCATGAGGCGCGCCGACCAGAAAGGCGCCGAAATCACCCGCGTTGTGGCTATCGGGCATTGGCATCGACGGGCAGGTGCCAAGCTGGCCCATGAAGGGGCGCATCCGGATTAGCGTGCCTGGCATGTCCGAGGGCGCGAAATTAAGGATCGAATGCTGGCGGCTTTCGTCGGGCAGGGCTGAGTAGTGATCTGCGTCTTTAGCAATCGTTTCCGCTGCTTCTTTCGGCAACGTCAGCCCTACAGTGCGAGTTTCGTCGAAAGTAACGGTATAGCCGTGTACGATCTCGAAGGGTTTCACCGCGTTGCCGCAAGCGTCACATTTGACCGACTCCTGCCCAACACCTTCGATATGCGTCTCTGGCCAGACCGTGTCACAGACGGGACAGCGCGCGGCGACATAGGGATCGCCCAGGCAAAAACCTTCGGGAGAGCTGTCATGCCCAGACGCCGTGGCGATTGATGTCACTGTGATGTCCCGGATGCGGATAGCGACACCATCGCCAACCTCGGCCCCCTCGACATATACAGGCTTGGTTACCTCGTGCCCGCCTCGCAGGCTCGGGGTGATCATTGGCCCCCAGCAGCCGGGCGCGGTATTTGCGATGATCGTGCCGCCGTCTTCGACTGGTCCCAACATCTTCTCATTGGGATCGAGCACGCTATTGGTGAATTCCTGAACAACGACGCTACGGCGCGATGCTGGCGCTGCATTACTTCCATCCGGCATGATGCCCACTCCCTGAATTGAATTTATCGAGGGTAAGAGTAGTTGTTTCGACCACGTCTGCAAGGAGCTAACTATCGACAGAAGGCGAAGGACCAACACTCGGTTTCGGCTGGCCGCAGGACACGATCGAGAAAAAAGCTCAGCGACTAAACACCCGCAGAGCGTTTCGAACGGTCGGTGCAGATGACTGCTGCGTCTTCAACTTTGGTTAAGAGGGCCCACAGCAGACCTTCACTGCCGTTTGCACTAAGGTCTGCTAAGCGTGACAAAGTGAGCTTTCGCTGCGCCTGTGCCAAAGGCAGCTTTCGGTCGCTCAATGCTTCAATTGAGAACCGCTAAATACGAAGTGTGTCGAAGTTCACCCCTCTGTTCATGACCACGTCAATCAGGAATGCAGTCTCGGAGCGGCATAAGGGGCGAGTTGACTGTCCTTGTAGAGACTAGTTCGCATGCGTCTGACAGTACCGGCTTGACGGTTTTATTATTCCGGCGCCGTTGCCCGTGCTGTCTGGATTTCGCGGTGCCAGACATAAATGCCGGCGACTGCGATCACTAGTGCGCCCAGATACGTGAAAAAGTCTGGGTATTCACCAAAGATGACCATGCCCCAAACTGTGGCAAAGAGCAGCCCGACATAGGAAAACGGTGCGATCGCGCTCGCCTCTGCCGCCATCAATGCTCGGATCAGGCAGAAATGGCCTAGCGCGCCGAAGCACCCCAGGGCCATCATCAAAACAGCCGCCAGCGGATCAGGGCGCACCCAGAAAAACGGCACGATCAGGCTGAGCACCACTGTTCCGAAAGCGGCTGTGTAAAACAGCGAGGTCCACGCGTCTTCATCGCGGCCAACGAAACGCGTGGTCAGCGCATAGCCGGAGTAGGCAAGCGCGGCACCCACCGGCAGGAGCGCGGCAGCAGAAAACACCTGTGAACCCGGGCGGATGATGATCAATGCGCCCACCAACGCAGCCCCAACGCCAAAAGCCCGGCGCGGGCCAAACCGCTCGCCCAGGATAAGCGCAGCGCCCAGCGTGATAAGGATAGGGTTGATCGACATGATCGCAGCCGCATTTGCCAGCCCGATGGTCACGAAACCGAAGAAAAAACACGACGTAGCAATCAGCAAAAAAACCGAACGCAGCAATTGCAGGCCCGGATAGCCGGTTTTAAGGACCCTTTTCATACGCGGCGCAATCAACAAGGTCACCACGACCGTCTGTCCGGCATAGCGAGCCCAGATCGCCATGACCGTATCAGTACGGTGGGCGACTTCTTTGGCCATCGCGTCCAATACGCTAAAAAAGAACATAGTGGCTATCATCAGCGCGATGCCTTGCGCCGTACCGCTCAGCTCTGACCATGGTCGCAGGCGAGGGCCCGGTGCAGGTTTCTTGAAAGCCATCTGTGATCTCCAGAAGTTGGCTTACGTGAATAGCCTCTCATGTGTGGTGTGCGTCGGTTGTGCAAGGGTTGAATTGGCGCTGCGCCTGCGCTGTCAGAGGAAACTGACTTGAGAGGGGCAGGGCGATGAACTGTCCTTGCGAAGCGATAAAACGCAGCCCCTCCGTTACTTCAAAACAAGTCCCGAGATCATCCACCTGCCCGTGATGATCTAAGCATGGTTACCACTTTCGCTCCGGAATGCAGCAGTATCTGCTGCATGAGCCTAGCATCGCCGCCGATGGTTATAGTTGGCTAGAGTTTGAGCGTATTGCTACAACTGGTTGTTCGGTGGCGTGCGGTCGTTTCCGGCTCCAAGCGAGTATTCGCCGCGCTCCGAACCTATGGCAGATTTGGGAAGCGGGTCATTCGGGGCGCTGCGCACGAACTGTCACAACGCGGACAAGACGAAAGTCTATACGCGACGGGTCAAGGGCGATTGTATCGAACCTCAAAAATGCTTCAAGCCAGTCCCTCGGGTGCTAGGTCCCCTATCGAGGCTTCCTCGACCTTCGCTTTCCGCCGTCGCTCGGTCTTCGCCGTCACAGGCAGAGGTATGTCGAAAACATAGCCCGGCTCGGACTTTTGACGCTCCCAAGTGTCGAGCATTTCGCGCCACGCCTGCCGCAGATTGCGCGGTTCGGGCATATCGTCCTTGATCTCAGCAGCCAGCGCGGGAAGGTTATAGCAAGGAATGCCGGCATACATGTGATGTTCGGTGTGCCAATTCATATGCCAGTAGAGAAACTCAACGACCCTCGGTAGGCGTATTGACCGGGTGCTCTTGCGGAAGTCGCTGGTGTTTTCCATCAGACCACAATGCTGGGGTAAAGCAACGAAGTAGCTGAGCCAGTTTCCGACATAGCTGGGGATGGTGATGATGAGAGGCAGGACCCAGAGACCGGTCACAATCGCCACGATGAGGACCGCGCCGTGGAATGCCAATTGTGCGCGCGACCACCACATTGAGCGGGAGTGCTGGTCCGGCTGGTCCTCGTGTAGTGCCCGCAACCACTCGTTGGCAGGAATTTCGGTCGAGCCGACTTTGCCGACCGCATCCAGCATCGTGACCCAGATCGTTGACAACAGCCCGCCTTTGCCAAACGTGCGCCCGGGTTGGGTCAAGAGGTTGACCGTGAAAAGCTGCAGAAGAAAGGTTCCGCCCACATTGGGATGCAATGGTAGAAGATTTTCGCGGTCGCCCTCGGGGTGCAACGTATAGCGGTGGTGATAGGTGTGGCTGGCCGCGTAGTCGAACGGATTCCACCAACTGATCAAGCTGAAGAGAAAAAGAAAGAACTTGTTGAGCCACTTGGTGTCAAAAACGGTTCCATGGCCGAGCTCATGGGTTGCGGTGCCACGGAAGAAAGTCGCGATTGTGCCGTGGACGAATAGCGCCGCCAGAAAGGCGATCCAGTAGCCCTGGGCCCAGGTCAGATAAACCGCCGCACCTGTTAGGCTGAAGAGACCAAAATGCCCTCCGGCTTGAATCCAGCCTTGCCGATTGCTGCGTTTGGAAAGCTCGCGAAACCGCTCGGGCGGCATCTTGGAGCGGTACCATTGGACGTTTAGGGTCTCGCGAACGTCAGAAAGGGGTTGGTATTGCATGTCTCACCACCACATTCGAAGCAATGCGAGAGTGGCCCGTCAAAAAGGAAATATGCAAGGTTTTTCATATACAGCACCGCTGAGCGTGAGCTGCCTCAGAGGCTGCGCGGTACTTCCTAAGCATGTCCCCCGGGGCTCAAAGCATGCCTTCGCCGCAGATCGTACTAAGTCTTCACAGCAGGGTGCGTATACGCCGGTCCTGATATAAACACCGCTAACTATTTGGCATCAGGTCCAAGAAATAGCTGTCCCGACCAGCACCAAGCCCATCCCGGCCAGTTCTCGAACGGTGTACGTTTCATCAAAGTGAAGCAGAGAGATCGTACCAAGGATAACCACCTCAGCCCCCAGGATGCCGACGTAGATTAGCCCGAGCCGCGCGCGCCTAAGCGCGAAGACCTCGAAAGTCGCTGCCGTAAGGAGCGCGGCTCCAATAATGAGAGCCAGACCAACGCTCGGAAGTTCCGCTAGCGACTTCATCGCAACCATGGCCACGCAGTAAAAGAAGGCAGAAATTAGCGCGAATATCGCTACAGACTGAAACAGTCTGAACAGCTCAATAATATCAATGACGTTGGTGTAGGGCCCAACCGCTTCTTTGGTAAAAAAGAAAAGGGTAGACGACAGACCTCCACGCCCAGTCGAGGTCAACTTAAGAGTCTAGGATCAGATGTGTATTCACGCAATCCAAGAATGCCAACGCGCAAGCTACCGGCGATTTACGCTCGCGAATCCGGTGTGTCCGCTCAAAGATGGTGTATCGCGGCGGCTACGCAAATGCCCGACACGCGGGATCAAGCTGTCAAGCGTTGTTAAAGCTTGACGATCCGCTTTGGTGAGTAGGGATTGGAAGTATGGCTATGACGTCATTCATGGCGGTCGTGGTCGTGCGAACAACTCCTAGATGGTCAACCGACCAAAGTGCCTAATCCCTCTCGCTTGATCCGCGCAAGTGCTTCAACCGCAATTGCCGTGTCTTGTGCGCCCGTTCCGGTTAGGTCGCATATTGTGACTGACTGTTGCGTGCGCTCGAATTGTCTGGCTCCGGAGGTGAAGGCTCCCAGCTCGATGACATCGCGATCAATGTTTGCACGCGCCATATGCTGAATTTCTCCGCCGATTTTGCATTGCGCCAACGTATCGCAGACAACCAAGTCAGCGCGCCGCAATATCTCTGACTCCAATTCTTGTTTGCCCGGCAAGTCCGAACCCATGGCAGTAATATGCAAACCGGGATGCACCCATTCGGCCGAAACAAGCGGCTCTGTGGCTTGGGTCGTTGTCACAACTATCTGAGCAGACTTTACGAGTATGGCGCAGGTTAATCAGACGCCTTGTGAGGCGTTTGAGAAATGCGTTGCGTGCCTGGCGTTTCAAAAGGGCTTTTAGCTGCCGTTTGCTGCGGGATGGACCCGGGGTCCGCTCAGCGGGCAAGGTTCTAACCGTGGAAGCCCCAAAGGTGCGGCGTGACGCTAAGCAAATTGCAGAACGGTTCCGGCTTAGCGGAAGCAGGCCTAAGGACCGGGCTAGGGTCTTTTGTGACGTTTACATTTCACTATCTTAAACGCACTCGCGTCAAATGCCCGATATCTGTGCTCTGATCAGGGTCATTCGCCTACGATCACGGTAAGGCTGCCCTCGTCTGTCGCAAATCGGTCGGAAACGGAAACGCGCAGCCGCACCTCTCCTGCAAATCCCGGAGCCGGGGTATAGATCCATTCGCCTCCCTCGGGATGCAGTTGGCCCGCCTCCGGCCCCTCGATGAAGGCGTATAAAACACCCTGAAGCTCTGGACCGGGCGTCAGCGAAATTGGCTGATACGACGTGGTCGTCACTGTCTGATCCGTCGCTCGCGGGGGCTCCTCGCCCACCCGGACGAAGACCCCTTGTGCATAGCTGTAAAACGACCCGGCCGGCACCTCTTTCAGGGCTAGGGCTCGCAACATGTACCAATCGCCGGGCTGTGGATCGGGATCAATGAAGGTGGTCCCGGTGATCAGTGCATCTTTGTTCAGGGGGACAAAATTGGTGCTGCCGTCTACCGCTCGGTAGAC
>NZ_CALJXO010000330.1:0-3571 GCF_937988555.1 uncultured Boseongicola sp.
GAGCTGCCGGGACGGAAGCGCTTTGCGTCTGTGGACGCTATATTGATAATGCGCCCGGCACCCGTCTTGCGCAACTCGGGCATCGCAGCCCGGGTCAGCAGGAACGGTCCCCTGACATTGACGGACCAAAGATCATCCAGGTCTTTGACATCGCCCACGGTGAACCCAACCATGCGAAATATTCCAGCATTGTTAACAAGCGCATCAACCTGGCCGAAGCGCTCGACCGTCGCAGCGACCCAAGCCTCTGCTGCGCCCTCAACGGTTGCGTCATAGGGCACCGCAAGAAGGTGGTCTGGGCCTTTCTCAAAAACATCTGCCTGGGTAGTATCCCGCAGACCGAGCGACACCCTCCAGTTTTCCGACAAAAGTCGCTCTGTAATCGCCGCGCCGAGGCCCCGTCCACCGCCAGAAATCATCGCGACCTTAGTCATCAGAAAAGCCCTTGATAGTAGCCACCGTCATTGACAATATTCTGTCCGGACATGAAGCCCGCCTGCGCCGAGCATAAAAATGCAACCAGATCTCCGCATTCTGATGGATCGGCGAAGCGGCCCGCCGGGCAGTTCTCGATCCGGTTTTGCACAATTGCTTCGTAGGTCGTGTTGCCACGTTTGGCGTGCCCGTGCAGGTTGGTGTGCAGCGCGTCGGTGTCGAAGAGACCGGGGCAGACTGTATTGATGGTAACATTGTGCGGAATAAGGTCGCGGGCCATTGCTGCTGACGCTCCTGACAAGGCCAATCGGGCTGCATGACTATGGGCGAAGCCGACTTGGGGAAACTTGATGAAGCTGACCGACATATTTACGATGCGGCCAAAATTGCGTTCCTTCATACCCGGCGCAACGGCTTGAATCATCTGGATCGATGACAAGAAGTGAACTTCGAGCCAATAGCGCCAGTCTTCGATCGTTATTTGATCATAGGGCGTGGGAACTTGACGGACGCCAGGGTTATTTACAAGAATATCCACTGGACCGGCAGCCTCCAACAGGGCTGCGCGACCGTCGGCCTCGTTGAAATCGGCCGCCACCGTCCTGACCTCGACGCCGAACTCTTCGCGGATCTTCGCGGCCTCAGCTTCAAGTGTCTCAGTACCTCGTGCGTTCAACGTTACGTGTACACCTTCGTGCGCCAGAGACCGGGCTGTGGCCAGTCCAAGGCCGCGGCTGGCTGCAGTGACGATGGCACGTTTGCCTGTTAGTCCGAGATCCATAGGGTTGTTCCTTTATTATTTTTGATGTCGCTCAGGCGACCTTGGCATGCGCTGGCAGAAGCTCGTTCAATCCTGCGATCAGACCCTTTCGGGCATCGGCTGACAGATCGCGAAGCGGTGGGCGCATGGGGCCGCCACCGTCGAAACCCAGATAGTCCATCGCGGCCTTGGTCGAAGGATAAAGAGTGCGGCCTTCACTGGTAAACAGCTCTGTCAGTGCGATGCCGGTGCTTTGAAGCGCCCATGCCTCTGTCGTGCGCCCGCTGCGTGCAAGCTCCCACATGTCCAGACAGCCCGGGGCCCATACGTTTGGGAAACAGTCGATCAGCCCGTCTGCCCCGGCCAGGGTCGCGGGCACCCCAAAGGCCGACGAAGGGCCACAGAAGACGCGGATCCGGTCCTTCACCCTTAGAAGAGTGGCATGGAAATTCGTCCAGCTTCCGCTGCTTTCCTTGATCGCGACCACGTTGTCGAGGTCCGCCAGCTTATCTGCAATGTCCGGTGTCACGGCATTTCCGGCGTTTCCGGGTATGTTATAAAGAATAATAGGAAGGCTTGCGCGGGCATCGATCGCCTCAAAGTGCGCGATCACCTCGGCTTCAGTCAGGTGGGCAAAATAGGGGGGCAGGACCAGTACACCATCCGCACCTGCGTCCTTGGCGCGGTCGATTTGCTCAATAATTTCGCCTTCACGAATGCTGCCGGTTCCGATGATAGCAGGACCGCGATCCTTGCAGGCCGCAACGGTCAGCTCTGCAATCCGTGAACGCTCGTCCATAGAAAGAGCCCAGAACTCGCCCGTGCAGCCCGCGGCGACCATCCCAGTCGCACCAGCGTCGAATAGCCTTGCCATATTGGCCGTAAAACCCTCTTCGTTGATGGACAGGTCTGAATGAAACGGCGTCGTGATAGCGGGCATTGGCCCTGACCAGTTGATTGATGAACGGTTCATAGTTGGGCCTCCTGCAAATTGACCGCGGCTTCGGCTGGGTTCCATTTGTCGGCGCTTTCAGCCGACCGAGGCACATTCAGCCTAATTCCAGCTGGACCGGCCGCAAAGAAATGCGATGCGTCGGGATCAATCGAAAACTGGATCGTCTCGCCAAATCGCGGAATCACGGTTGCTGGCGCGCGCCCAGTCAGACGAATATCCCCGCCGATATTGACCGCGACAATGTTCTCATGCCCAGTCTGCTCGACCAGTTGAACTGCGCCGGAATAGGGTCCCGTTCCCAAAGTGATACTTTCGGGGCGAATGCCGAGACATACTTTTCCCGCTTGTGCTGAGGGACCGAGGCCACGAGCTTCAATCTTGAGTTCGGGCGCCTCAAACCACCATGTTCCACCTTGCTGACGAAGTTCGCCGTCGATCAAGTTCATTCCCGGAGTTCCAATGAAGCTTGCCACGAAACGATTTGCGGGTTCACGGTAGACGTCCTGTGGCGGGGCGAATTGCTGAAGGCGCCCACCTTCCATGATCGCTATCCTGTTGGACATGGTCATCGCCTCAAGCTGATCATGCGTGACATAGACCATTGTTCGCCCAAGCCGGTTATGCAGTTGCACTAGTTCGGCCCGCATATAGCCTCGCAGTTTCGCATCGAGGTTTGACAGCGGTTCGTCCAGCAAAAACACCTTTGGATCACGCACCAGCGCCCGTCCGAGGGCGACACGCTGCTGTTGACCACCCGAAAGCTGACGGGGTTTTCTGTTCAGCAGCTCGGTAAGGTGCAGCATCTCAGCAGTTTTTGCGACCATTGCGCCGCGCTCTGACTTTGGAACACCGCGTTTTTTCAGAGGGTAGGCGATGTTGTTCTCGACGCTCATGTGAGGGTATAGCGCATATGACTGGAAAACCATTGCGATGTCGCGCTCTCCCGGGGCCACGTCATTTACCACACGTTCGCCGATCCGGATTTCGCCAGAGGTGCAGAATTCAAGTCCCGCCAGCATCCGCAATGTCGTGGTCTTGCCACAGCCCGACGGACCCAGAAGCGAGACAAATTCACCCTGCTCGATGCTTAAGTTCATGTCTTCGACTGCGGTAAACGAGTCAAATTGTTTGTTTAGGTTGGTTAAGACAACGTCGGCCATGGTTATCCTTTCATTCCGCCAGCGCCAAAGCCGCGGGTCAGGTAACTTTGGAGGAAGGCGAATGCGATGATCAGTGGCACGCTCATCATCACCGATGCGGCCATCAGAAGTGACCACTCAATGTTGAAAGATGAAATCAGCATATTCATCACGCCAGTTGTAAGCGGGCGCGCATTGTCAGAATTCACCAAAACAAGCGCATAGAGATATTCGTTCCAAGACAGGATAAAGGTGAACAGCGCCGTTGAGATTATTCCAGGA
>NZ_CALJXO010000331.1:0-4135 GCF_937988555.1 uncultured Boseongicola sp.
CAAATGCAACACCGGCTGAAAGAACCAGAGCCGTTGTGCTAAAGAGTACCTTTTTCATCTTTTTTCCCTCGTGTGTAAAAGGTTCAACTCAATCCGGTCACGCCGAACTGATTAGCACCGTATTTCCCTCTGTGGACCCAATAAAGCAAGCCGACTGCTCCGGCCTTTTCAAGACTCCAAATGGTATGGTGCAGCTTTACAACAGTGATTGAGGCGAAAGCGCAGCCCCTTCAGCCGCGAAACCCCTTGAGAGACAGGGATTCCTCGGCTAATCATGCCCTAAATCTTAAGAAGGAACAGACATATGCGGGCATTGGCACGAATTGTCGCAAGCAGGGCGCTGGCGCCGCTTGCGATCGCGGTTTTGCTGTCCGGCTGTGGGGCCTTCAGCAATGTTTTCAACGGAGACACCGTAACGCCCGAATCGCTTCGAGAAGAAGAACCTGAAGGAACGATCTGGGACCTCTTCGCAAATGTGGATGACCCTAACGTCACAATCGAGGTCAACAAGTACATCTGGAACGCTACTTTTGATGTGCTTGATTTCCTGCCCATACAAACCGCTGACCCGTTTAGCGGGATCATCGTCACCGGTTTCGGCACACCTCCCGGCGGCGGCACAGCCTACCGCGCTACCATCTTCGTGCGCGACCCCGCCCTTGAGGCGCGCTCCCTGAACCTCGCCCTCGCCACGCGCGCGGGGCCCGCACCCACGGTAACCGTGCGCGCTGTGGAGGACGCGATCCTGACCCGTGCGAGACAACTGCGCATCCGCGACATCAACCTATAGACCTTATTCATCCGCCCGACTAAGACGCTGGCCGGGTCACTGCACCCGGCCTTTTCATTTTCTCGAAAGACGACACCCATGTCCCCTTACGACACCAAGACCATTGAACCAAAATGGCAGAAGGCCTGGGAAGACGCCGGAACCTTTGTCGCGACCAAAGAAGGCGACAAACCGAAATACTACGTCCTTGAGATGTTCCCTTATCCGTCGGGCCGCATCCACATCGGACATGTGCGTAACTATACAATGGGCGACGTGATCGCGCGGTATAAGCTGTCGACGGGTCACAACGTCCTGCACCCGATGGGCTTTGACGCCTTCGGTATGCCTGCCGAAAACGCCGCCATGGCCATCGGTGGCCATCCAAAAACATGGACCTACGAGAACATCGACACGATGGTCGAACAGATGAAGCCGCTGGGCTTTGGCCTTGATTGGTCGCGCATGTTCGCCACCTGCGACCCGGAATACTACGGCCAACAGCAATCCATGTTCATCGACTTCATGGAAAAAGGGCTGGTCTACCGCAAGAACGCCACCGTGAACTGGGACCCGGTCGATATGACTGTGCTGGCCAACGAACAGGTCATCGACGGCAAAGGCTGGAGATCAGGCGCCGACGTCGTGCGCCGTGAGCTCACACAGTGGTTCTTCAAAATAAGCGATTTCTCTGAGGAATTGCTCGACGCCATCGACGGCCTTGATCACTGGCCTGCCAAAGTAAAGCTGATGCAGTCCAACTGGATTGGTAAATCGCGCGGCCTGCAGTTTGCGTTTGACCGTACAGACGGCGGCGAGGCGATCGAGGTCTACACCACACGCCCCGATACTCTGATGGGGGCGTCCTTCGTTGGCATATCGGCCGATCATCCGCTGGCGCGCGAACTGGCAGAAACAAACCCCGCCATAGCCGCCTTCCGCACAGAGGTCGCCAAAGGCGGCACAACCGCGGAGGCAATGGACAAAGCAGAAAAGCTCGGACTGGACACCGGCCTCACCGTCAAGCATCCGCTGAACCCCGACTGGGAACTCCCCGTCTGGATCGCCAACTTCATCCTGATGGACTACGGCACCGGCGCGATCTTCGCCTGCCCGGCCCACGACCAGCGCGATCTTGATTTTTGCCGCAAATACGACTTGCCGGTGATCGACACCTTCCTGTCGCTCGAAAACCCGACCCCTGTCGAAACCGAAGCTTTCGTTCCGCCCAAAACCGACAGCGTCAAATGGATCAACCATTTCGCGGGCCTCGACGTGGCCACTGGCGAAGACGCGGTCAACACAACAATCGACTTCGCGGAATCCCAAGGCTGGGGCAAAGGCGTCACAAACTTCCGCCTGCGTGACTGGGGCCTGTCGCGCCAGCGCTACTGGGGCTGCCCGATCCCCGTCGTCCACTGCGACGATTGCGGCGTCGTGCCCGAAAAGAAAGAGAACCTGCCGGTAGAACTTCCCGAAGACGTCACCTTCGACATTCCCGGCAATCCTCTGGACCGCCACCCGACATGGCGCGATACGGCTTGCCCGTCCTGCGGCAAACCGGCAAAACGTGAAACCGACACGATGGACACGTTTGTGGACTCAAGCTGGTACTTTGCCCGTTTCACAGCACCCCGCGCCACCACGCCGACGGTCATGGAAGACGCCGCCTACTGGATGAACGTCGATCAATACATCGGCGGCATCGAGCACGCGATCCTGCACCTCCTTTATTCCCGCTTTTTTGCCCGCGCGATGCACATCTGCGGCCACCTGCCCGCAAGTGCCATCGAGCCCTTCGATGCGCTGTTTACACAAGGCATGGTAACCCACGCGATTTATCAGACCAAGGGGACCCAGGACGGCCGCCCTGTCTATCATTACCCAGAGGACGTAGACCTCCGCGACGGCAAAGGTTTCCTCGCTGACGGCACCGAGGTCGAGATTATCCCCTCCGCCAAAATGTCGAAATCCAAAAACAACGTCGTCGACCCGGTCGCAATCATCGACCAATATGGTGCCGATACCGCCCGCTGGTTCGTTCTAAGCGATAGTCCGCCCGAGCGTGACGTCGAATGGACCGCCTCGGGTGCCGAAGCTTCCGCCAAACACCTCTCCCGCGTTCATCGCCTCTCCTGCGAGATCGCCGTCGCAGGCGAAGATGCCGGAAACACCGCCGAAGACAAAGACCTCCAACGCGCCACGCACAAAGCCATCCACGACGTCACAATGGGCGTCGATACCTTCGGTTTTAACGCAGCCATCGCAAAGCTTTACGCCTTCACCAATGCCCTGCAAAAATCCAAGGCGTCGACCCCCACAAAACGCGACGCTGCCAAGACGCTTGCGCAACTCATGTCCCCCTTCACCCCGCACCTCGCGGAAGAAGTCTGGGCCATGCTCGGCGGAACAGGCCTTATCGCAAACGCGCCCTGGCCCATCGCCGATGAAAGCCTTCTGATTGAGGATACAGTCACCATGCCGATCCAGATCAACGGCAAGCGCCGCTCGGAAATCACCGTTGCGAAAGACATGGACAAGGCAGAGGTTGAAAAGCTGGCACTTGCCGACGATGCTGTCGTGAAAGCGCTGGCCGGAGGTCAGCCGAAAAAGCTGATCGTCGTGCCGGGGCGCATTGTTAATGTTGTGGTATAAACCAACCAGATCACTAAGCCGCCGTGCCGTACTCCTTGGCGGTGCGACACTTTTTGCCGCTTGCGGCTTTGAGCCCGTCTACGGGCCCGGGGGTCGCGCGGAAAGCCTGTCGGGTCGCATCGACGTTCTGCCACCCGCCGACGAAGAGGGGCGCGCGCTTTCGCGCCGCCTTGAAAGCCGCCTTGGCATCGCTGCGGCCCCCGACCTCATCTTGGGGGCCGACATTGCCATCGAAGAAGAACAACTCGGCGTCCTCCCCGACGGGTCCATCAGCCGCTACAACGTCATTGGTCGCGTTGACTGGACGCTGACACGCAACGACGAAACCGTCCTGAAAGGCCGCGAACAAAGCTTCACCGCCTATTCCGCCACATCCACCACAGTCGCCACGATTACCGCCCAGCGCTCCGCCCGCGAACGCCTGATGACACTTCTCGCCGACCGCATCGTCGCCGATATTCTCGCCAACGCCGACGCCTTATGAAGCTCTCACCCCGTGATGCCCCTGGCTATTTCGCAAGACCGGACGCCTCCAAAACCGGTCTCCTGATCTACGGGCAGGATGCCATGCGCGTCGCCCTGCGCCGTCAGGAAGTCATCAAGGCCCTCATTGGCCCGGCCGGCGAAGAGGAAATGCGCCTCACGCGCATCCCCGCTGCAGACCTCCGGAAAGACCCCGCGCTCCTCAACGACGCAACCAAATCGCAGGGC
>NZ_CALJXO010000332.1:0-4007 GCF_937988555.1 uncultured Boseongicola sp.
TCAAATTCACTCTCACGCACCGCGCCGTTGCCATACACCGCAACGGGCTGCACGTTGAACATCAGCCGAACCCCCTTTGAGGTCGCCAAATCCTGTTCGTATCGACTTGCAGACATGTTTTCGCGCCCACGCCGATAGGCAATCGTCACCTCATCAGCCCCAAGCAGCTTTGACTGCACAGCAGCATCCACGGCGGTCATGCCGCCGCCGATCACCACCACACTGCGCCCAACCGGGAGAGAGGAGAGGTCCCCGGTCTGGCGCAAACCCTCAATAAACTCCACAGCATCCGAAACGTTCTCGCGGTCCTCACCATCGGCACGCAGGGCATTCACGCCGCTAAGACCAATCCCAAGAAACACCGCATCAAACTCAGACCGCAGCCCAGAGAGACTCAGTTCAGCCCCAAGCCCCTCGCCCGAACGCAGCGTTATCCCACCGATCTGCATCAGCCACTCCACTTCGGACTGCGCGAAATCATCAACCGATTTATAACTCGCGATCCCGTATTCATTCAGCCCACCCGGCTTCGCGCGACCATCAAAAATCACCACATCGTGGCCGTGCATTGCCAATCGATGCGCACATGCCAGCCCCGCGGGCCCAGCCCCGACAACTGCAACGCGCTTACCCGTCGCGTCAGCACGCGCAAACGGATGCACACCAGAGGACATCAAGCCATCGGTTGCGAAACGCTGAAGTCGCCCGATCTCAACCGGCTTTCCTTCGGCGGCTTCTCGTACGCATGCCTCTTCGCAAAGCGTCTCGGTTGGACAAACCCGCGCGCACATGCCGCCCAGAATGTTCTGTTCAAAGATCGTCTTCGCCGCTCCATCAGGCTGGCCCGACTGGATTTGGCGAATAAACAAAGGGATATCGATCGCTGTCGGACAGGCCGTGATACAGGGCGCGTCATAACAAAAATAGCACCGATCCGCGGCCACCGTCGCCTCGTGGTGATCAAGAGGCGCGTGCAGGTCCTGAAAGTTCTCTGCCAGAGCCTCGGGCGGAAGCCGTCCCGCCTGAACTCCAGATGTACGCGGTGTGGTCGTCATCGCAATCTCCCTCGCGTCTTGATTGGCTTAAGACTGCCACAGATATGTTTTTTATCAAATGGTAAATTTTCGGCAGTTTAAAAACTCCGCTCACAATCGCTTTCCCTCACGAAAACCGTTGCCTATAAGGAAACGTATCAGAACGCCGGATCAAATCCGGGAAGCGCAGAGGACGAGAATGACTAATAAATCACACGACGATGACGTCGCCTTCATCAAATCTTTGGCCGAACTTCTGCGCAAGAACGATCTGAGCGAATTACAGGTCAAGCGCGACTACGAAAACGAAGGCTCGCTCAATGTTCGCGTAAGCCGCGTTTCTTCCGTCGCGCCAACAGCTGTCCATGTGGCAGCCCCTGCACCCGCCGCCGCACCTGCCGCGGCCGTCGCAGCCGCGCCCGCCGATGCCCCCGAAGACCCAGCCGCGCATCCCGGCGCCGTCACATCTCCGATGGTCGGCACAGTATATCTTTCGTCAGAGCCCGGTGTCGAAGCTTTCGTTAAAGTCGGCGACGAGATCAGCGAAGGGCAAAGCCTGCTGATCATAGAAGCCATGAAAACGATGAACCAAATCCCGGCCCCCAGGGGCGGCACCGTCAAACGCATTCTGGTCGAAGACGGCGCCCCGGTCGAATTCGGTGCACCGTTGATGATCGTCGAATAATGGTAACGCCCATGTTCGACAAAATCCTGATCGCCAACCGGGGCGAAATCGCTCTTCGGGTAATACGTGCTTGCCGCGAGATGGGCATCAAATCTGTCGCCGTTCACTCCACCGCTGACGCTGACGCCATGCATGTACGCATGGCCGACGAAAGCGTGTGCATTGGCCCGCCCCCAAGCAATCTAAGCTATTTGTCGGTACCGGCGATCATTTCGGCCTGCGAGATTACCGGCGCGCAAGCGATCCACCCAGGCTACGGTTTCCTGTCTGAAAACGCCGCCTTCGTTCAGATCGTGGAAGACCACGAGATCACTTTCATCGGTCCCTCGGCCGAACACATCCGGATTATGGGCGACAAAATTACCGCCAAGGAAACCGTCCAGAAACTCGGCATCCCCGTCGTTCCCGGCTCGGATGGCGGCGTGGCAACTGTCGAAGACGCACGCCGCGTCGGCAAAGAAATTGGCTACCCGGTCATCGTCAAAGCGACGGCAGGCGGCGGTGGTCGCGGCATGAAGTTGGCCAAATCAGCCGCCGAGATCGACACCGCATTCGGAACTGCCCGCTCCGAAGCAAAATCCGCTTTCGGCAACGACGAAGTTTACATCGAAAAATATCTCAGTAAGCCGCGCCACATCGAAATTCAGGTTTTTGGCGACGGCAAAGGCAATGCCGTCCATCTGGGCGAGCGCGACTGCTCGCTGCAGCGCCGCCACCAGAAAGTCTTTGAAGAAGCCCCGGGCCCTTCGATCACCCCGGAAGAACGTGCGCGGATCGGCAAAATCTGCGCTGACGCCGTCGCCGACATCAACTACATCGGCGCAGGCACGGTGGAATTTCTTTATGAGGATGGCGAGTTCTATTTCATAGAGATGAACACCCGCCTTCAGGTTGAACACCCAGTGACCGAAGCCGTCTTTGGCGTCGACCTCGTGCGCGAACAAATTCGCGTTGCAGCTGGCCTGCCGATGGAATTCAAGCAAGAAGACCTAAAGGTTCAGGGCCACGCGATCGAAATCCGCCTTAACGCTGAGAAGCTTCCAAACTTCTCGCCGTCGCCCGGGAAGATTTCGCAATATCATCCCCCTGGCGGCCTTGGTGTGCGTATGGATTCTGCTCTGTATGACGGCTATTCAATCCCACCCTACTACGACAGCCTTATCGGCAAGCTGATCGTTTATGGGCGCGACCGTCCCGAAGCGCTGGCTCGTTTGGAGCGAGCATTGTCGGAATTGATCATCGACGGGATCGACACGACGATCCCCCTCTTCGATGCGCTTTTGCAGGAAGAAGCCGTCCAAACAGGCAACTATAACATCCACTGGCTCGAAAAGTGGCTCGATCAAACCCTCGACGAAACGGCGTAGCCTGATCCCGCTTTTCGCTGTACAATTATTGCGATGCATTGCGCGGCACAGGTCTGAGATGAGCAACCGACAACTAACGCCAGAGCTGCTTTTGTCAGCCTATGCTTCGGGCATTTTCCCGATGGCCGAGAGGCGGGACTCCAAGGACGTCTACTGGGTCGATCCGCGCAGCCGTGGCATCCTCCCTCTCGATGGCTTCCATATCTCGCGCTCGCTGGCTAAGCGCTTGCGCCAAGGCGACTACCGCATCGCGATCAGTACCGATCTTGGCGCCGTCCTTGATGGGTGCGCGGATCGCGACGAGACGTGGATCAATGGCACGATCCGCGATCTGACACGCGAATTGTTTGAAGCGGGCCACGCCCACACGCTTGAGGTTTGGCGCGGAGACCGCGTGATCGGCGGCGTCTACGGCATAACATTGGGCGGCGCCTTTTTCGGAGAAAGCATGTTCTCCAAAGAAACCGACGGCTCGAAAATTGCACTTGCATGGCTGGTCGATCACCTGAGACGCACAGGTTTCACCCTGTTCGACACCCAGTTTACCACACCGCATCTTGTGTCCCTTGGCGCGATCGAAATCCCGCGCGAAGATTATCGCGCGCGCCTTGACGTGGCGCTGAATGTCTTCACTTCAATTGATGCTGTTGATCTGGAAACCGATCCTTACGCCGTCGTGCAGCGGATGACCCAGACGTCATAACGCGCGTGATCCAGCGCGTTCAAAGCCGGACTGGACGCCACCATCCAGCCTTCGAAAACGCTTGCTGTGCGCAGTGGATCTTCGATCTCAAGCCAGGCATAAGCCTCGCCCATGGGGTTATCTTCGGGATACCGGCACTCGCCCAAAGTTACTTCGATCCGACCAAAAGCGGCCGTCTCACCTACGAACAATTCGAGATCAATCACCTCTCCCGAAAC
>NZ_CALJXO010000333.1:0-2703 GCF_937988555.1 uncultured Boseongicola sp.
TGGAATTGTCCTTCCCGTGGTGACACCCGCCCTTGTCGCTGGCGGCATGTTGACATTTGCTGGCGCGGTTTCAAACTTCGCAGCTCCGGCCCTGCTGGGCGCACCGGTGCGGATGCAAACATTATCCACCCGCATTTATGGCATGGTGCAGACCGGCAATATTGAACGCGGCTACGTGCTGGCGTTGATCCTGATCCTTGCCGCAGCCGCCCTGTTGTTCTTCAGCGACCGGCTGGTGTCGGGACGCAAGGCGTTCACGACCGTGACCGGAAAAGGCGCGCGCACCAAACGCTTCGCGCTTGGCAAATGGCGCTGGCCGCTATTCTTTGCCGCTGTGGCTCTTGGCATGATGACAACAGTCATACCCGTCCTCGTGTTATTCGCGTCCAGCATGGCAGAGCAATCCGGTGGCCTGTTTTCCAACTGGACTTTGCATTTCTGGATCGGACCTGCCGGCACGGACCTTGCCCAGGGCCAGGCGGGCATCTTCCGCGATCCGATCTTGCTCGGCTCGATCCTGACGACCATACGTCTTGGCCTGACGGTCGCGGCGACAACGATGCTGGTCGGGTTGGTCATTGCCCATACGATCGTGCGCTACAAAGGCACCTTCCTTGGCAATACGCTCAGCCAGCTTGCGTTCCTGCCGCTGTTCATCCCCAGCATCGCCATGGCGGCCGCCTATATCGCGATGTATGGCACGTCTATGGGTCCAATTCCGGCACTCTATGGCACGTTTACTTTGCTGGTTCTGGCCGCTACGGCGAACCTAATGCCCTACGCTGTTCAATCCGGGCGCGCAGTCCTCAGTCAGATATCCAGCGATATCGAGGAAAGCGCGCGGATGACCGGTGCCGGTCCGATCCGGCGCATGACAGAAATCGTACTGCCTTTGGCCGTGCGCGGCATCCTAGCTGGTGGTATTCTGGTCTTTATTAAGATTGTGCGCGACCTGTCGTTGGTGGTGCTGCTGTTCAGCTCCACCACACCGGTGTTGAGCATGATGGCCTTCAACTATGCCGGACTGGGCTTCATGCAGTTTGCCAATGCCATCACGCTGGTCATTCTTGTAATCTGCCTGATCGCCTCGGCGCTGGTCTACCTTTTGCAAAACAAAATACAGGGATGGAAATCAGCATGAGTGCTCAGGACCAGATCAGCACAACGCCCGCAATCGCGATTGAGCATCTGACAAAACGGTTCGATGGGAACACGGCCGTAGATGACGTGAGTATCAGGGTCCCACCCGGGGCATTCCTTGTTCTTGTCGGGCCGTCGGGTTGCGGAAAATCCACGCTACTGCGGATGCTAGCTGGGTTGGAACCGCCGACCGAGGGGCAGATTTCTTTTGGTGGTAAGATTGTGTCCGGCGGTGCGTCGGGAGTGCAAACCACCGCCGCCGCCCGCGACGCCGGTCTTGTGTTTCAAAGCTACGCCCTCTGGCCCCACAAGACCGTGGAAGGTAACATTGACTGGCCGCTTAAGGTGGCCGGTTGGTCCAAACAAAAGCGCGAGGAGCGTATCAACGAGGTGCTGAAGTTCCTCGACATTGAGGCGCTGCGCAACCGATATCCAGCGGAAATTTCCGGTGGGCAGCAACAGCGCGTGGCGATCGCGCGCACCATTGGGCCGCGTCCGGGTATCCTGCTGCTGGACGAGCCGTTGTCGAACCTTGATGCAAAGCTGCGTGTGGATCTGCGCAGCGAATTGATGCGCATTCATCGCGGCACCAAGGCGACCTCGGTCTACGTCACCCATGACCAAGTCGAAGCGATGACAATGGCGACCCATGTTGCCGTCTTGCGCGATGGTCGGGTCGAACAATTCGGCCCGCCTGATGAATTGCTGCTCAAGCCACAAACCACCTTTGTGGCGACGTTTCTCGGCACGCCTGCGGGCAATCTTGTGCCGGTCACGTGCAATGGTGAAGATTTTGTGTTCAATGGCGTCAACCTTGCGCCTACCGCGATTGCGCCGGATCTGGACACGGCGCAACTGCTGTATCGGGCGCAGGATATCACTGTTGGCAGACGAGATGGCCGCCCGACGGTCAAGGCGACCTATGCGGAATCCGCGCCGATCGCAGGCCAATCCATGGTGACCTGCTTGATAGGTGATTTGCGCGTGACTGCCATCGTTGATGGATTTTTCCGCGCCGATCCTGGAGCTGAGATTGATCTGTGTTTCCTGCGCGATCCTGACGCGGTGTTTGATGCCGATGGCCGGAGGGTGACTGAGTGAGACTGATCCTGATGCGCCACGGCGAAACGATCTGGAATGCAGAACAGCGTTTGCAGGGACATGACAACGCCCCGCTGTCGCCGCGCGGCATTCAGCAGGCTTTGGCTTTCAAAACCATGATCGCGGCGCTGAACCCCAAACAGGTGGTCTCGTCTGACTTGGGCCGATGCCGCGAAACGGTGGACCTGATCGGGTTCGCGGATGCGCCCGACGACATCCGCTTGCGCGAGTTAAACATGGGGGCCTGGACGGGTCAACGTAAACCGGAGCTGATAGCCGAATGCCCTGACGACTATTGGGCGTGGCGCGCGGGCACCTTCCATCCGGAAGGCGGCGAGACATGGCAGCAATTTGAAACCCGCGTGGCGGACGGCCTGCGCGACTGGCTTCAAAAGACTGACGGCGATCTATTGGCTGTCGTCCACAGCGGGGTGATCCGTGCCGCCATGGTCGCCTTCCTTG
>NZ_CALJXO010000334.1:0-18293 GCF_937988555.1 uncultured Boseongicola sp.
CCTTTCTGGACTTGAGGAGCAATACGGCAAGTTCGTCGTCTACGACATACACTCCTACAATTACCGCAGGCAAGGGCCGCGCGATCAACCCGCCGATCCTTCGACCAATCCGGAAATCAATATCGGCACTGGCACTATGAATCGCGACTATTGGGCTCCGGTGGTGGATAGATTTATCAGCGATCTGCGCAGTTTCGATTTCCTCGGTCGCAATCTCGATGTTCGGGAAAACGTCAATTTCAAAGGGCGCTATCTCGCCCAGTTCGTGCACGAAAACTTTCCCGAAACCGGCTGCGCGATCGCCATTGAAGTCAAGAAATTCTTCATGGACGAATGGACCGGCGTTGCCTTCCCCGAGCAGGTCAACGCAATGCGCGACGCCTTGGCGGCAACGGTTCCAGGCGTAAGTGAGGAAGTTGGGCGCAAATGAGCAAGGTGGACTATATAAAGGCGCTGCTTGATGCGGGCGAGATCGTGGACTGTGCACTACCGGACGGCGGGCGCCTCCACATCGAACGCCCGCAACCGTTCATCTGCGTCTATCGGATGCAGGAGGCGAAAGTGGACCCCGGCACGCAGGACCTCATCGCCGGGCAGCCGTCCTATCTTTTGTTTCCAACTGAACCGGCTGGCTGCAAGGCAGCAACCAGAGCGCTTGTCGCAACCGTCGATGCACTAAGCCAGATGTTCGGTGCCGTGCTGGTTGTGGAGCTTTTCGTGCTTCCCTTGCCAGAGGATTTCGATCCCGAGGAAGGACCGCCTCGCCCCGGCTTCGAGATCCAGGCATCACGGCGTCACGCGCCGGTGAGAACTCTCGAAGCACTCGAAGCGGCGTTTCTTGAGCAGCCATGGCCAGGCGGAGAGCCATCCATTCGGGTCGCTTACAAACAGCACCGCGCTCCAGAAGGCTGTGTGTCACTTCTATCGGCGGGGCTGCGCAAGCGCCAAGATGTAACTGATCTCGCCATCGGCTTTCGCGCGATCCATCGTGACCTCGACGGACAGGTGGTGCTGCCAGTCGTCCTGCGGGAGCTGCGCCGCTCGCTGACGAATTCCTTGCGCCAGGGCTTTTACGCATTCGCACACACCCGTGCCCGTTTTCGCCCTATTCACTATCATGAACTTGGGCCGCAGGAAATCGAACCCCTTGTCTGGGACGTCGATCGAGCGCTTGCGGACGTGGGAGGCAGTTTCGATATCATCCTCGACGCGACGCCGGTAAACAGCAGTGCGGCATGGTCCCGGTTCCGGGCGTCTCGATACGAGAAGACGCCCGAATTTCATTATCGGCCCTTGCCTCACGATCCGGGAACCTTGAAACGGCGGCTCTACGAGGTTCCCCTGGAACAGGTGGACGACCCCGCTCTTCATGCCTTGTTCTCCGATAAGAGGAAGGAGTTGGATAGCCAGATTGATTTGCTCGGCGATCGCGGTACCAAGCGTTTTCTTTATGGAAGCTTGCTTGTCTATGGCGCGCCGGATGACGCTCTGATTGCTCTTGCCCGGCGCATCACGGCAGAGATCGCGCCGCGTGCACAGGAAAGCGGGGGCGGTGATACGCTCGACGCTCTGGCTTTCGTCCAGATCGCGGAGCAGGAATTGGAGCATTACCGGAAGGAATGGCCGAGCCTCGCGGCAAGGGTCGAAGTTCGCGACAACGTGCCCGGCCTGATCGTATCAAATGGGCACTTTCTGGTGGGTAACAAAACGAAAGTCTCGGCAGGCCGCGTGCGCGCGACGATCGCCCACGAGGTCGGAACGCATATTTTGACATATTACAATGGACTGGCCCAGCCGTTCCAGCAGCTCCACGCCGGCCTGGCGGGCTATGAAGCGACGCAGGAAGGTATCGCCGTTCTCGCCGAATATCTCGTAGGCGGGTTGAGCCGCCCTCGCATGCGCCTGCTCGCCGGCAGGGTTCTGGCAGTGGCGGCGCTCGTCGATGGCGCCGACTTCGTCGAGACGACCCGCATGCTTCACGCCGACTACGGTTTTAGCCAGCGCGGCGCCTATACCATCGCCATGCGGGTTCATCGCAGTGGCGGGCTCACCAAGGACATGGTGTACCTCAAGGGCCTAAAGGATCTTCTGCATCTCCTTGCAAGCTCGGATCTGCCGTTCGAGGATCTGCTGATCGGCAAGTTCGCCTTGAGCCACCTCCCCCTGATCGACGAGCTGCGATGGCGAAATATCCTGAAAAAGCCTAAGCTGCTGCCGCATTATCTCCGTGATGAGGACGCTCTCAAACGGCTGGAAGGAATTCGCAGGGGGCTTTCCCCGCTTGATCTCATCGAAGGGCACGGGAAATGAAAATCGGATTTGTCGTAAACAAAGTCGCCACGGAGAGAACCAATTACTCCACGACGCATATGGCGCTCACTGCGCACATACGTGGACATCAGGTCTATTACATAGAGGTGGCGGATTTCACACTCGGATCAGACGAGATGGTCCATGCGTATGCGCACAAGCCACCGCCACGCAAATTCCGAACGGCGAGCACTTTCTTCAAGGCTATGCAGTCGCAGGAAGCTCTCCGGGAGCGAATATCGGTGGAGATGCTCGATGTCTTGATGCTGCGCAACGATCCTGCCCGCGTTGAACCTCACCAATCCTGGGCGCGCACGGCAGCCATGAATTTCGGCCGGCTTGCCCTACGTCATGGTGTCATCGTTCTAAATGACCCGGATGGCCTTAGCCATGCTTCCAACAAGATGTATCTTGAACAATTTCCTATGTCAGTGCGGCCTCGTTCGACGATCACTCGCTCCGCCGACGACATCAAAGCCTTCATCCGCGCAGAAGGCGGTCGGATCATCCTCAAGCCCTTAGCAGGCTCGGGTGGACATAATGTTTTTTTGATCAGCAAGGACGAACCGAACGTCAACCAAATCATCGAGGCAGTTCTCAACGATGGGTATGCGCTTGCGCAGGAATACCTGCCGGCGGCCAGCAAGGGTGATGTCCGTCTTTTCCTGATGAATGGCCGCATAATGGAGCATGACGGCAAGATCGCCGCCATTCATCGCCAGGGATCAACAGGGGAAATCCGCAGCAACCTGACGGTCGGCGGGAGGGTCGCCAAAGTTGAACTGACCGACGCCATGCGCGAGATCGCCCAGGTCGTCCGGCCCCGACTGGTGCAGGACGGCATGTTCCTTGTCGGGCTCGACGTGGTCAAAGACAAACTGATGGAAATCAACGTCTTCAGTCCCGGTGGGCTTGTCGGTGCAGGACGGCTCAACACGATCAGTTTCGTAGATATGATCATCGATGCACTGGAACTGAAAGTGGCGCATCTGGGCCATGATGCACGGCGCTATACCAATGCTGAAATCGCAACCTTGTGACGACGGGTGGTTCCCGGCTGCGAGTCCCTTGCCGTCCAGTGTCGTACAGACCTGGCCGGTCAGGTTCGCGAGCAACGGCATATTTACAAGATCAGCAGCATCCTGAAATTAAACTTTTTTTACAGCCTTAGCGCCTCAGTTAAGCCAAACCATGAAATGGCTTTGGGTTATGCGGCTAGATTGTGTCTGACGTCAGCGCCTGCGGGGCAGAATTACTGAGCGGCAACTTCGTCCAGAGGCTGTGTGAAACCTCAGGATTCTTCATGATTTCGCGCCGCTCGTTTTCGGGAGCTGCTAATTTGATGGTTCAGCTCGACCATAGCGCGCGCGAATCTGGCAATTCTTGGCATTTGTAAAAGCTCTCGATAGTTTTCACACAGCCTCTCCACTCTGTGCAGCGGAGGTCCATTTTGAGCCGAGAATGACGAGTTTCAGCAACGCCTCGATGGCAGGTGGCGGCTATTGGGTTTGGAAAGTTGAAGTTGTTAAGGACCCCTTAGTCGGGTTAGCAGGAGGCTAACGTCGGGCTGATCCTGCGCTCGTGATTTAGAAAGCCCACACATCCAATGTCTGATCCGTCCATGAAACTGGTATTGGTGACACCTGAGATTCCGTACAATACCGGTGCTATCGGGCGGACTTGTGTGGCGCTAGAACTGGAGCTGATCCTCATTAAGCCTTACGGGTTTTCGATCGACGAAAAGGCGGTGCGGCGGGCCGGAATGGATTACTGGAAGCATGTTCAGCTCAGCCAGTATGACAGCTGGCAAAGCTTTTTGGATGATAGAAAGCCAATGCGCGAAAGCCTATATTTCTTCGAAGAACATGGAGCGCAGAGCGTTTATACTCCTGACTATCAGCCGGATGCTTATTTGGTTTTCGGTTGTGAATCCAAAGGCCTGCCAATTGCGATTTTGGATGGCATGGACGATAGAGTATTCAATTTGCCGATGCGCAGTCCACTTGTCCGATCACTTAACTTGGCAAACGTTGCCACAGCAGTTGTGTATCAAGCGATGCGCACTCAGCTGGGCGGTTAGCCACCACCTGTGCCACAACCGCAAATGTGTGTCCTGTTTTCATACAGCCTCTCCGTATAGCTAGCCTTGATGATCAGCGCAGCTTGGGTCCGCCTCGAGCCCAAAGCAGCCACGCGTGCGCTACCGAATAAGCCAGTAGCGGCAACACCTCCAAACCCTAGCCAATTACAGGCATTGGCCGCGATGCCACGCTCATTTAGCAACGTCTTCGACATTTTTTCGGAGTGAGAGATGTACTTAGACGTCCATCATCGCCGCAAGGCAAGTAATCTCACAGGACGTTTGAGGAAGCGCAAAAGGGGCTGCGTTTTCAGGTAACGCGCGAAGATTGGTCACCACCCTGCTCTCCTCAATCTGGCTTACTCTGACAGCAGCGGATTAATAGCCTCATACTTGTCCGATCTTGAATCCGCGCGACAAATGACTGCGCATAGCAAAGAGCAGCACGGCACCCGGCACCATTGAAGCGACGGTGACGGCCATCACCAAGCCAATGTCAGTTTGGAAGCCGAATAGAGCATTGATAGCCATACTGATTGGTTTGCCGTTTGTAGTTGTAAGAATTCGTGCAAAGACCACTTCAACCCAGGAAAACATGAAACAAAAGAATGCAGTCACGGCGATTCCAGGCGCAATTTGGGGCAACAGGAACTGCCAGATAAAGCGCGGGCGAGTGTATCCGTCTAAAAATGCGGTCTCGTCCATTTCTTTGGGGATGGCCGAGATGAAGCCCTGCAGAATCCAGATCGAGATGGGCAAGTTGAACAGGCAATGGGCCAACGCGATTCCAAAGACCGAATTCACAATCCCCAAGGACGAAAATAGCCGAAAAGACCTCACACCCAAATCGAGCAGAGACACTCCGGCTATGGTGAGCTTCGAGCGAATTGGGACCGCCCAAAGCGGCCTCAAGGCAGATTTCGGGGAACGGCAGCTAGGTCCCGCGCAGCAGACCTCGGAGCGATCTTCAGCGAACGGCGGCAAAGAGCCCCGAAGAGACCGGCGATAAGTTTTCCCTATAAGCGCGCAGTGTCCCTCTTCATAAGCCGGTCGCTTTGCCACCATTCCAAAGCACCCAGAAAGCCATCAGTGGAACATCGCCGGATCGCATTGTGTGCACCACACCTGGCGCGTTGTGGAATGTGCCGCCAATACCTGGCTCTATCCACGGCGTAGACGCATTGCTAAAAGCACCGTTGCTCATGACGAGATAGGTCTCTTCTGGTGGATGGGTGTGGTCGGGATATCTTATATTGGGTGCGAGCAGTGAGACCCCAATCGAAACATCTGACCTCTCCTCAAGTCCCTCTGGCCCTATGATCACTGCATTGGCGTGACCATACTGAAACCCTTCGCTGGCGCCTACTATAGGACCCCCGCGATGGCGCCATATGAGCGAAGGTTCCAGTGCCATGAAAGACAGCGAGATAGCCACCAGGTCAGGACTTGATAAATCTGATGGGTTGCAGGCTTTAGACAGATGTCGACAGACTGGTAGCTGCATGCCCTCGCGCGACACGACGACGCCAACTTCCCGAAGAGCTGAGAAGGTTTTGCTCAACATCTTCCGCGCTGGCTGGCCAAGCACCGATACCGAAAGCGCTTTTTGCATGGTATCTAAGAAATCTTGCAATTCTGACGGACGTCTTTGCAAAGGCAGGCCCCTTTAAACATTCAATTGCCTGATCGCGCCGATGGTCGGTACGTTCTGCGGCACGGATGGAATGAGTGCTCCGCTCAACAAATCACTTTCATCTCGCAGCGAGCTGCCAGACCTGTGATCGGGACCTGCCAGCATGCAAACCGAAGAGCCAAGATCTACTGACAAAAGCGTCGCTATCCGACAACTGCCATGCATTCGATTTCCACCTTCATCCTTGGATCCACAAGCGCCGAAACTTCCACAAGCGTTGATGCTGGCAAATGCTCTCCAAAGTAGGCGACACGGGCTGGGTTGATCAAAGCGCGGTCAGAAATATCTGTTAGAAAGATCTGCACCTTGGTTACTGTATCCGGTCGGCCCCCGGCTGCTCGCAGGCACACATCCATGGCGTGAAGTGCAATGTCGAACTGCGCTGCTGTCTGCTCAGGGATGTGCCCGTCCGCCGTCATCCCGACTATGCCGGAAACCCAGATCAATTCTCCCGCCCGTACGGAATGACAATAGTGACTTACGGGCGCCATCTGCCCTTCGATTAAGTGACGTTCAATATCCATGTGTCCTCCTTGCGATATAAGCGGTGCAGTTTGATTGGCCCAGATCAACCGCTAGTGGATGAATTTACATCGATCCATCTGAACCGTGCTGTCAGGCGTTCGTGGGGCAGTGTCGGATAAACCGGACCTCATCTTTCTGCCGCGGTTCGGAGCCTTTAAGTTCGGGTATAATTTATCTATTTTCTTCATGATCATCAGGCACGCGACGCGAAAGCATCTAATGCTCCTCGCTCAGATGCTAACAGATGAGTTTGATCTGACAATGCTTCTCCGGCCACCACGCGCTCTGCATGTGGACACTCTTCATAGAAACATGACTTTTAATCAGTTAGTCGTAGGTTCGATCCCTACCGGCACAGTCAAAAACCTGCATAGTATGAACTACTTACAGAGAGTTCGACTCGGCAAATTTTTTGCTTTTTTCTGGACAGGTCACTGGATTGTTCACTGAATTTGCCGGACTGTATTCGTCAGATTAAAAGCCGCTTCAACTCTGCCCCCGGGACCAGAAGTCGCACTCAGCTCATGCGTCAGGCCCGTATCACGGCACAGCATCTCCAAGAGACTTGATCGGGGCACAAAACACCGACAAATTACATCAAGAGGCATTCTAGTTGAGGACTGTCAGTTCACACAAGTGAAAGGAGACCAATTATGCCCCCCAGAAAAGTGAACATCGTTGCTGCTGCCGACCGTCAGATTTCAGCGGAGTTCGATCCTCATATTGTAGGCGATGTGAACCAGTCTCAAGTCAAAGTCGCAAAGTTTGGCGAGGCATTCGATTGGCATTCACATGCCAATGAAGACGAAGGATTTTTTGTTCTTCGTGGCCGCATTGCAATCGATTTCCGGGACGGGACCGTTGAGCTGGACGAAGGTGACTTTATTGTCGTGCCACGCACTGTAGAACACCGTCCACGTTCACTCACTGAAAAGCCAACGGTTATGCTGTTTGAGCCTTCAACCATTCTAAATACGGGTGATGCGGTGAGCGATTTCACGGTTAAGAACTTGAAGCGACTTCAGCCTGAATAGCTTGAAAAGTGTAGACTGATTTTAAGCGATATGATCCAGCCTGTCATTCCTCACTTGGAAAATTCCAACTTACTATGGGAAGGTTGATAAAACGTAATGCTAAAGGTCGAAAATGCTGGATCAAGGGCAAATACGAACGGACGCGAGTTCGGAGACTGAAACCTACGAACTTGTCGTTGTGGGTGCGGGTATCGCTGGGTTGAACGCCTTAAGCGCGGCATCCGAATATCTTCCGAAAGGTGCCCGGGTTTTGTTGGTGGATCAGAAGGACGCGCCGGGGGGGATGTGGAACACGGCTTATGACTATGTTCGCCTACACCAGCCACATCCGATGTTCACAGTTGGCGATATGGAATGGAACTGGCGCAAGCCGCGCAATTATCTGGCGGCGCGTGACGAGGTGCAAAACCATCTGTCCAGCTCGCTCACTCCGATAGGCGCGAAGGTCGCCTTGGAAACCGAATTCATGCAGACCGTCGCGCGCTGTGTCGAAATTGAAACCGGTCAGGGGCCAATGGCGGAGATTGCCTTTCACCCAAACGGAGAGCCTGGAACTTCTAAAACCGTTCTCACTAAGCGTGCCATCCATGCGTCGGGATTGAACTATGCGCTCGCCCAGCCACTTGCGTTTTCAAGCAAGAGTGTTGTTTCGATTATTCCGCAGGATTTGCGTATGACCTTGAACATGCATCCTGGTGCAGCCGTTGTTGTTGTCGGAGGCGGCAAAACGGGTATGGACTCCGTTCTTGCCACGCTTGCAGCCGATCCCTCTCGCCGGATTTCGCTGATCCAAGGGCGTGGTACTAATTTTCTCAACCGAACGAAGTATCTCCCAACGGGGATGAAGCGATGGACATCCGGCGAGTTGGTCTCACGGCTTTTCCGAGACCTAGCCTTGAATTTCGACGGCGACAATGAGGACAACACACTTGCACATGTCCGCAAAAATCACTCGACCGATGCGGGCACGGACAACGGGGTCTTTCTATACGGGCTTCAGTCCGAAGAAGAACTCGCAAAAATCATGGCAGGTCTGACCGAGACCTTTGCGGACTATCTCGTAGACGTAGCCGACACGCCCGAGGGCCCGCAAATGACGATGCGCAGCGGAGCCAACTCAGTTGTTCCCGAAGGTAGTATCTTCGTGAATTGCACTGGTAGCTTCTTCCGTGATGAGGCAGTTCAAGACCCAATGCCGATCCTGAGCCCGAACAATTGTGTACTCGGCATCAACCCGCGCGATGGTTTCCACTTCCTGACAAGTGTTGTCGGTTTTTTCGCGACACACCTGTTGTACCGTGACCAGCTATGCGGTCGGGGCTTCTACACACTCGACCACGAAGCGCTGTTTCGCAAGAACCGCAACGCTTGGGTCGGCGCTTCTGCGGCGCAAGCCTATATGAACCAGGTTATCGCGGTGCAGACACTGCCATTCATGCTTCTGGATCGTTGCGGGTTGGATCTGGACCGTTGGTACCCGTTACCCCGTCGCATGGCAGGCCTAATGCGTATGAAGGCCAGTGCAACCAGGGACATCGCCCATTGTCGACGCACCTTAGACAGGGTGGCCGGTCGTTTTGGAGTTCATGCGGGGCCGCTTGGGTAAGGCCCGCGGCCTTTGCAGCCATCTAAGAAATTTGTAGCATCGGTTGCTATGGCTCGAAGCTACCATGCCCGACCAAGCTGGTAGTGTCTGACAGAGCCCTCCATCCATAACATTGCCGTGGGGTGACACTGGTTCGTTTCTTGCAGTTGAACTCTAGCTTTTCGACGGTAAGTAACTTCTGCGCTCTACATCGGGAAATGTATCACCACTACGCACGTAGCTTGTATTTTGAGCGAGCGCGCCCGGTGTGTAGTCCCAAGCCTGACGGCGGCCCTGCTGAAGGGCTTTGTTGACGACTGTGCGTGCGGTTTGGTTCGCACGTTTCTCTGCTGCCAGTGAATCTAGATCCCATATTTCTTCCGCCTTTGATGTGAGATTTGCCAATTCATCTGCAGCTATTGGATCCGACGCGAGATCGTTCAATTCCAAAGGATCACTGCCGAGATTGTGCAGCATCGGTGGATAGGCGCGCGAAAGCACAAGTTTCAGATCACCATCACGCAGCATCACCCTCGGTGCGTCGGTGCCCCCGTCAAGGTGTTCTGCCAGTACAGGGATGTGGTTGGAACGCCCGTGCAAAAGTGGTGCAAGGCTTTGGCCATCGAGCGGTGTACAAACAGTGCCCGACGGCGCGCCTGAGAGATCTACGAGAGTCGGCAGTAGATCAAGAAGGGAGACCGGCGTAGAAATCCGGCGTTGCGCAATCCCAGGACCGCTAATGATAAGTGGCACGCGTATGGCCGGCTCAAAGAGTGTTTTTTTGAACCACATACCTCGCTCACCCATCATGTCGCCATGATCGGAGGCAAAGATCACCACTGTGTTCTCGATAAAACCAGACTCCAACAAAGCGTCCATTAGGCGGCCGAACATTGCATCTATATGTGAGATCATCCCGTAATATCCGCGTCGGGCACGGGCGGTCGCGCTCGGATCAATATCGGTCTTATCTTGACCATAGTGGCTATGGAGCATCCGCGAATGAGGGTCCCGTTGGTCCAATGGGATCGCGGGCACGCGCGGCGGGTCAATCGGGGTATTTTCATAAAGGTCCCAAAAGAACGGGGTAGTAATGTACGGGTCATGCGGTTGAGTAAGCGAAACTGTGAGCAAAAAGGGCCGGGAGTCGGCGCTGCGGGCACGGGCGTAAACCTCGCGCACAGCGTGGTGCATTACGTCCTCGTCGTAGTCGATCTGCATTGTGCGCGCCATCGGCCCTGCATCAAGAACGCTTTCTACAGAAGAAACTCCGGCGCCGAACCGGTCAGACGCGTCGCGTTCCTGCGGGGCTGGCGTCCAAGAGAAATCTGAAGGATAGATCTCGGTTGTGAGCCTTTCTTCAAACCCGTGAAACTGATCGGGACCCACGAAGTGCATCTTGCCAGAAATGCAGGTGTAATAGCCGCGCCCGCGCAAGTAATGGGCGAAAGTTGGCACTGCCGCAGGAAACTCGGCTCCATTGTCCCACGCCCCAATGCGTGAAGCCAGACGACCTGACATCATAGCAAATCGAGATGGCGCACACAGTGGGTACGGGCAATAGGCCTGCTCGAAAACCGCGCTGCGCGCAGCCAGCCGATCAAGATTTGAGGATTTGCAAACTTCACCGCCATAGCTGGATAACACCGAGGCTGTCAGTTGGTCGGTCATGAACAATACAATGTTAGGCATACTGGTGGTTTCTATCATCGACGGGTTCTCCTGATTTCAAGCGCCTTGTCGACAGAGTGTCGACCGTAAGCTAGCCTCGGAATTGGGAATCAGCAACTTTGCTCAGGAGGGTGTGACCAGCATTGCGAGTGTAAAGACCAAAGCCGCACCGTTCCGTATGGGGACGCGGCCTCAGAATTGCATGCAAGTATTGCTGGTGTGCGATAAGCTTCAAGGCGAGACCCGCGCTCTAGAACTGAAGTTGGATAAACGAGGTTTCATTTTCTGCACAGTGACGAAGACACCAACCCATATCTTTAGTCAGAAGACCATCATGTTCGGGTCGCCGCTTTAGGTGAACGCAACGCGCATCCGGCAGAGCGTCTTGCCAGAATGAATGCCGAAGTGTTTTGCAGCTGCCCGCTTGCACACGTTGAGGCCCTCTAAACAAGAAAGGCAGTAATAAATCAGGAAAAGGTTGAGTTTCTCGCGCAGCCTGGGGTTGTGCACCAAAAAAGACGCCGCCTGGATAGCGGAGTCCTCCAAACCAAAAGAAGAGGTTATCATGATCAGATCCACAACAAAAACTCTTACCGCCGCCGCCATCGCGGCGTGCCTTGCCCTTCCGGCATCGGCCGCCGACCCCGGACCGACGATCACCCAAATTCAAGAGCGTGGCAGTCTTCTGTGTACCAGCCACAATGGCAGCTACCTTGGTTTTGCCGAAGTTGATGATCAGGGAAAATGGTCAGGCTTTGACATCGAGATGTGCAAGGCGCTCGCCACTGCAATTTTGGGTGATCCCGAAGCACTTCAGCTCATTCCAGTTAGCTGGGCTCAGCGCTTCCCCGCCCTGCAGTCGGGCGATATCGACGTCATCATCAAGGTGACAGGCTGGACGATGAGCCGCGACACCGACCTCGGCCTCCAATATTCGCGCCCCTATTTCATCGGCCCGACCAACATCCTCGTGCGCAGCGATCTTGGCGCAACATCGCCGGAAGACCTTGAAGGCGGCGTGTTCTGCATCAACGCAGGAACATCTATCGAACGTATCGTGGCCGACTACATGGGCGCGCGCGGAATTTCCTATGAGGCGCTCAACTTCGAAAAAGCCGAAGAGCTACGCGCTGCGCTCTATGCGGGGCGCTGCGATGCGCTGGCCGGTTTCGGTCCGTTTCTTGCAGCAACTCGGTTCAACGCCCCGGATCCCGAGGGCTTCACAATTCTCGACGCAGTTCTTGCGCTTGAACCTGAAGGCATCGCAGCCCGAGAAGGCGACGACGGTTTCATCGATGTGATCAACTGGATGATGTCCGCTCTGTTGATGGCAGAAGAAAACGGGATCACACAAGCCAATGTTGACGAAATTCGCGCCAACCCACCGTCTGCGTCGGTCGAACGTCTTCTGGGCGCAAGTCCGGGCGTCGGGGAACGGTTAGGCCTCAGCGATGACTGGGCCTACACCATGATTAAAGCCGTCGGGAATTACGGTGAAATCTACGACCGTACTGTCGGCGAAAACTCCGTCTATAAACTGCCACGGGGCAAGAACCATCTCTGGTCGAACGGCGGTCTTCTTTATTCGCTGGTCCTCGACTGATCCATTGCGGGGCTAGGCTCATTGCCCGGCCCCGCATTTTTGATAGGACCTTCATGCTTCGAGTTCTTCGCAACCGCCGGACGCGCGGCTATGTGATCCAGGCTGCCGTTCTGGCCGCGTCGCTACTTTTGACGCTAAGCTTCGTGCTCACTGCGCGCGACAATCTTGTGTCACAGGGAATTGCGACCGGATTTGGTTTCCTCGATCGCTCCACTGGTTGGCCTATTAACTTTTCGATCATCGAGGCAACCGACCGCTCACCCTATTCGCGCATGCTTCTGGCAGGATTTCTGAACACAATCCTCGTCGGACTTGCTGGACTTGCGTGCGCGACATGTGTCGGCCTTGCAGTTGGCCTCATGCGCGTTTCGTCCAATCTCATTCTAAACGTTCTCGGCACGGTTTTTGTCGAAACCTTCCGAAACGTCCCGCTGATCCTCCAAGTCATCTTCTGGTACGCGATCCTGACCCATATGCCCTCGCCACGCGCAGCCATCGATCTTGCCGGGCTCGGCTTTCTGTCCAACCGCGGCCTGATGCTTGCGGCGCCAGCTTGGTCAGCTCTGGATTTGGCAATTATCGCGCTCTCAATCATAGCCGCGCTTTTTGCCGCACACCGTTTTGGTGGCACCCGCCCATTGGCACCCTGGGGTCTTGCCCTCGCCGGAATTGTCGCGCTCTCAGTCATGCTTTTGTTTCTTGGCCACGAACCCGAAATGCCACTCATCAGCCAGCCCGAGCTTAGAGGGCTGCGTTTCGTCGGTGGTGTTACCATAAAACCGGAATTCTCCGCCCTCCTAATCGCGATCATGGCGTTTGGCGGCGCCTATATTGGAGAGGTCGTGCGCGGCGGATTTCTGTCCGTCGACAAGGGCCGCCTTGAAGCCGCCCGAGCCCTTGGCCTCTCTAACGCGCAGATCAACCGGTTCATCCGGATCCCGCTGGCGATACGCGCCATGCTGCCCGCACTTACAAACCAGTATGTTTGGCTGATGAAGGCAACGACACTTGGCATCGCCATCGGATATCCGGACTACTTCATGGTCGTATCAACCTCGATCAACCAAAGTGGTCAGACCATGGAACTTCTGTTGCTCTTGATGGTCGGCTTCCTTCTAATCAATTATACCATCAGCGGGACCATGAACTGGATAAATGGCCGTCTCGCAATCAAGGGGCGCAGCTGACATGACCGGCGGAGCTTTGTCCCGACCGCCACCCGCAATGGCCGGTCGCCTCCATCAACTCAGAAAACGGCTATTTTCGAACTGGTTCGATGGGATTGTCACACTACTCGCCGGCGCCGCGCTGGTGTCGATCGTCGTCAATCTGGTGGACTGGGCGTTCTTGAATGCCGTCTGGAGCGAGGCCGACGTCAGCCAGTGCCGCGAGGTCTCGGGTGCCTGCTGGTCCGTTATTGACGCGCGCGGACGCCTGGTCTTGTTCGGCCTCTATCCATTTGATCAGCACTGGCGTTCGACATTGGCCTGTCTGATCATCGTCATCACCATGATCCTGTCCTGCCTGCCCGCACTGTGGGGCATAAAGCGATTGTCCGCACTGTGGATCGCCGGGTTCGGCACCTTTGTAGTCTTGATGTACGGCGGTATCTTCGGACTGTCGGTTGTGACCACTGAACAATGGGGCGGCCTCTCGCTGACGGTGTTCATCTTTGCGGGGGTTATCGTTCTTGGAATGCCGATGGCCGTTGGCCTTGCGCTGGCGCGCCGCTCGAAGTTGCCGGTCATCCATTGGCTGGCCGCAATTTTCATTGATACTGTGCGTTCCCTGCCGCTTTTGACTATTCTGTTCGCCGCAGCGGTCGTCGTGCCATTTGTTGTCCCTCAATGGGCGCAAGGCGACAAGCTGGGCCGGGTCGTCGTTGCCTTCGCTATTTTCTACGCCGCCTATCAGGCCGAAATTATCCGCGCGGGCATCCAGTCGATCCCATCCGGGCAGGAGGAAGCGGCGCAGGCACTTGGCATGAATTACCGTTCGGTTGTTTTGGACATCATTCTCCCTCAGGCATTCCGCAACACGCTTCCCTCAACAATCAATCAGGTCGTCATTACCTTCAAGGAAACCTCAATCGTCACAATTATTGGCTTTTTCGATGTCACCGCCTCGGCTTCGGCTGCAGTCGGTCGCGGTGAATGGGGTGCCTATTACATCGAAATCTATGTCTTCGTCGCGCTCATATATTTCGTCTTTGTCTTCGGCCTGTCGCGCTACGGCGCATATCTCGAACGCCGCACGAGGCTCCACCATGGCTGATCTCGCAATCCGGATCCGCGGCGTGAATAAACGCTTCGGGGACTTTGACGCTCTCAAATCCATCGACTTGAACGTGGCCAGCGGCGAGAGGGTCGTCATCTGCGGCCCCTCTGGCTCAGGGAAATCCACGCTAATCCGCTGCATCAACCGCCTAGAAGTCCACGACACAGGCAGTATCGAAGTCGAAGGCGTGGAGCTGTCCGATGACGACGACGCGATCCGCGATGTGCGCCGCGAAGTCGGCATGGTTTTTCAGGACTTCAATCTCTTCCCGCACCTGACGACTTTGGAAAACTGCACGCTTCCTCGCATCCGTGTGCGTGGTGCCTTGCGCGCAGAAGCCGAAGCGCTGGCACGTCAGGAATTGACGCGTATGCGCATTGCAGAACAGGCGGAAAAGTACCCCGACGAACTATCCGGCGGCCAACAACAGCGTGTCGCCATTGCGCGCGCATTGTGTCTGCAACCGCGCATCATGCTGTTTGACGAACCCACATCGGCGCTTGATCCCGAAATGATTGGCGAAGTTCTCGATGCGATGGTGGCTCTTGCCGAAGATGGAATGACAATGATCTGCGTCACGCATGAGATGGGCTTTGCCAGAAAGGTCGCCGACCGCGTGGTGTTTATGGCTGATGGCCGCATCGTCGAAGAAGGCCCCCCTGATACATTCTTTGACGCCCCCCGCGAAGATGCGACCCGGCACTTCCTTGATCAAATTCTGGGCGCCTGACCGTGCGGAGCACAAGAACAGTTTATGTCGTCAGCCCACATGCCGGGGGTGAGGTTGGCGATGTCATCTTCGGAGGCGTCGCGCGCGCGCCAACGACACACTTTGGGAGCAACGTGACTTTATAGCCCTTGATGAAAAGCTGCGGAATTTCGTTCTGAACGAACCGCGCGGCGGTGTGTTTCGCGATGTTAACTTACTCGTCCCACCGAAAAACTGAGTGCCTACATGGGTTTCATCATCATGGAAGCCGCCGACACCCCTCCAATGTCGGGATCGAACACGATCTGCGGTGCCACTGTTCTTCTGGAAGCGGGCATTCTCCCCATGCTGGAGCGCCAGACCCGCTTCCTCTCAGGGCGCAATTCAGCGTCACGTTTGGCGCGATCCGACGCCTTGTCTGGATCACGTTCGACGGCCAGGGGCGCATAAAACGTCGAAGGGGCAATCTGCAAAACACGGCAGATTGGCTCGACCTCACACAGCTCCCGGTGCTCTTTCCCTCTCATCGATACTGCGTATCGACTTCCGGGGAGTGGATAAAACTGATCATTTCCGAAACGGGCGGCCGAGCTCCGTCCTGCGTCCCGGCAGTCGTTTGGAGAGCAAACGATGAGAGTGGGAGCAAAATACGCTGATGCTTTTTTCAAGATCTCGCTGGCCTGCCGGAGTTGGCGGTTCTCACGATCCAAAGCTTTGATCCGATCCCGTTCAGCAGTCGTCACGCCATCACGCTGAACCCAAGCCCGGGCGTATCAGGCCCACAGCTAATCTTGGGCGCAATCGATTTGATCGCAGCAGATCGACTGTCAAATTCACCCTGATGCTCAAACACCATCCGCACAGCACGTTCGCGTACATCTTATCTATTTCCACATTTGTTCTTTTCCATAACCCAGTATCCTTACTTCTGGGTCGCCGGCAAACAAGGGACGGTTCAATTTGAGAAGCTGCCACTCGCTACAGAACTGCTCGGTCGCAATCCAAACTGGACGATCTCTGCACCTGTTCGATGCTTCTCATAAGGATTTTCCGGACTTACGCTGCAAGTGCGCGCTCGCTTCCATCTCACCATTCTGCCCGACTGAACAAGGCAAGCGTTCAGACGGCTCACCTGCGGGCTCTGGCAGAGCGATGCAAAGGCGACGGCCAGCCGGGCACCCTGATCCAAGTCAATTGATGCGCTGGGAAGCTGTGCCACACTCGGTGGCAATGAAGGGGAAGGCTGTCATGGAAGACCTAGTCAAACTCGGGCAGGTATTGGTTCAGGCGATGCGGGATCGTCGTGGCATTGCGCATGTCGACGACATCTATGCCGAAAACGCGGAGTCGGTTGAGGCGGTTGTGCCACCCGGGCGCGACGTGCGGATCGTCAGGGGCCGGGGCGCGATCAAAGCGAAACGTGAGGATTGGGTGGCAACGCATGACATCCAAAAGCTCGATGCGGACGGGCCCTATATCCACCCGCCCAACCGGTTCGCAGTGCGCTTCGAGGCCGAGGTGACGCAGAAAGCCAGCGGTCGGCAGATGACCCTGCGCGAGGTCGCAGTTTATTCGGTCGAAGAGGGTAAGATCGTCCGCGAAGAGTTTTTCATGTTGCCGAAATAGGCGGCGCGCCGGGCACAACTGCCAGTCACCCGCGGACAACCTCTTCGGCAAGAAGCGCCCACTTCGCATACGGATAGGGTCGTGCAACGTCGGTCCCGGCGCGGCGATCCCAGTAAATGGCATTGGACATGCCGCCCTCGACCCTATGCACGAGCGAGCGGATAGCCTCGAAGAAGCGCTCGCATTCGTGCGCTTGAGCAACTTTGCGGGCGCGTTCGCCCGCCCCGCCCCAAAACGTATTTGTCCGCTCGACGGCCGTTCGCAGGCAGTGAAGTTAAGAGCTGCTAAGTCCGGCATACCGGACATTGCCGTCGTCAATTTCGCTGTGGCACGAGTGAACGGCCGCTTTTTCCGTCGCGTTGCGGCTTGGTTTTCCACTGCTTCGCAGCGATAGGGTTTCTGCGAATGCGCGCAGCAAGAATGCGGCCCTTCTCCTTTGGGTTGAAGCGATATTCCGGTTATTTAGATCGAACGGCAGATTTGTCGCGCAGAGCAGACATCGGCCTCGGAATCAAACGGCCCCAACACCTCGACCTAACCTCAAAATCCGAATTGCTCGAACCGAATTGATCCGTCCCACCACTATCATTCCTCGCCGCATAGCGTATGGGAAGTGGTTCACTACGGAGAATGAATGATGCGAGCTTCACAGAGTGTCCCTGAACTGGTTGCGGCGGCGCAGGCCAATGCAAAGACGTCCGAAGATTGCGTTTCAGGAATTCTGAAACTTATGGACGGGCAGAACGGGTCCGACGCCCAAGTTAAGGAACTTCGCGCCGCGACTGACGCGCTTGAATTGGCGGCGGTCGATATATTCTCTCTTTTCGAAGCGCGGATGCAGCACCACTTTAGACGGGGCCCGTTTTCACGCAAATTGAAATCATTGCTGTTGGAATCTGAGCAAACTGACCTCGCCGATAGGGTTCACCAATATTATCTGGCGATCAACGTGCTGAAGCATGGAAAAGGAGCGAGTTATCGGGAGCTACTCAATACTCCAAGCTCTCTTTTTGTTATTAAACCGATCGAAGACATCATAGCCGATGAAGCGCACGCACCTGCAGGCCTGATAGATGTCACTGTACCGGGCTTTTTTGATGGGCTGACCACGACTATTCTTGAGGCCTACCATTTCCTTGAAAATAGATAGGTTTATGGGCTGTTGAGCGACAACCATCTT
>NZ_CALJXO010000335.1:0-15887 GCF_937988555.1 uncultured Boseongicola sp.
CGCGATGATCGTCTTCATTCCGATCGCGCTGATCGCACCGTTGTTTTACGGCCTTGAAGGCAATGTGGTCGCGCGGTGGGGGACCGCCGGTCTGGACCCGGTTGAAGTTCTTTACGGGGCTTCGGTCGTTGGGGCGTTGATCGCGCTGCCGGTGGCGGTGGTTTCGGGCCAGTTCATTGATCCGCGCCCCCCCTGGGGGCAGCCTGATTTTGCGTTGATGATCTCGTCGATAATCCATGTCTTGGTCTATACGGCCTATGTTTGGATGGTGGGCCGAGCCGGACCGGTATTCGCGGTGCAGGTGAGTTACCTCGTCACCGGTTTCGGGGTTGGCTGGGCCATGCTTATTCTCGAAGAGAGCTATTCCGTTTGGGTCTGGGGCGCGATGGGCGTCATTCTGACGGGTGTGTTCCTTGTTCAGCCAAGCCCGCGCGCCGCGCTTGTGGAGTTGGGCGAAAGAGGCAACACTTGACGTGTTATGACACCGATTTTTGACTTTTCACCTGATGTCGCGGCCTTCCTTGCGTTGGCGGTCGTCGGCACCATGTTCCTGATGTTTCTGTGGGAGCGCTGGACGGCTGAGGTCGTGGCCATCGGCGGCGTCGCCTTGATGTTGGTCCTTGGGCTTTTGC
This sequence comes from uncultured Boseongicola sp., assembly GCF_937988555.1. Lineage (NCBI taxonomy): Bacteria > Pseudomonadati > Pseudomonadota > Alphaproteobacteria > Rhodobacterales > Paracoccaceae > Boseongicola > uncultured Boseongicola sp. Next base: position 633 of record NZ_CALJXO010000335.1, read on the forward strand.
CATATGAAAAAGGGCTTGAGGTCCTGTCGAACCCGGCGCCCTGGACGATTGCCGCCATGTTCATCGTGATGGGGGCTTTGGTGCGCACAGGGGCCTTGAGTTGGTTCACAAGCCAGGTGGAACGGCAGGCAGGCGTGCGGCCGGGGGCGGCTTTGGCAGGCTTGATGGGGTTCGTCGTCTTATCGTCTGCCGTGGTGTCGAACACGCCCGTTGTGGTCGTGATGATCCCGGTATTTGTGCAATTATCTTCAAAGCTGGGGATGTCAGCGTCGAAATTATTGATCCCTTTGTCATATGGCGCAATTTTGGGCGGAACGCTGACGCTTTTGGGAACCTCGACCAACTTGCTGGTCGACGGCGTGGCGCGCGCCCAGGGTTTGGAAGCATTTACGATCTTTGAGGTCACACCATTGGCCATCGTTTTGGTGGCGTGGGGGATGATCTACCTGCGGTATATAGCGCCGAGATTGCTGCCGGATCGAGACTCGATGGCGACCATTTTGTCGGACCGATCGAAGATGAAGTTTTTCACTGAGGTGGCCATTCCGGAAGGCAGCGATCTGATTGGGCAAGGTGTGCGCGACATTGATCTGTTCAAGCGGGATGGTGTGCGGTTGATTGATGTGTTGCGTGGTGATGCATCGCTTCGGCGCAACCTTGATGGGGTTGATTTGGCACTGGGTGACCGCGTTGTGTTGCGCACTCCTATGGCGGAAGCGCTGGGGTTGCAGCAATCGAAAGAGCTGCGGACCGTTGATAAGCTTGGATCGGTTGAGACGACGACTGTGGAGGTTCTGATCACTCCTGGATGCCGCATGGTTGGGCGATCCCTGGGCGGGCTTCGCCTTCGGCGTCGGTATGGTGTTTATACGCTGGCGGTGCATCGGCGTTCGCAGAACATCGGACGTCGGTTGGACGATCTGGTGGTGCGGGTCGGCGACACACTTTTGCTTGAGGGCGCGCCGGCGGACATTCAACGGGTAGCGGCCGATATGAAGCTGGCAGATGTGAGCCATCCCACAGAGCGGGCGTATCGGCGAAAACTGGCGCCGGTGGCTGTGGTTGCTTTGCTGGGGATTGTGGTGTTGGCGGCGTTTGGGATCGCGCCGATCTTCCTGTTGGCGATCCTGGCGGTGGCTGTTGTGTTGTTGTCGGGTTGCGTCGACGCCGAAGAAGCGTTCGAGATGATCGATGGGCGGCTATTGGCGCTTATTTTTGCGATGTTGGCCATTGGGGCCGCATTGGAGGCGACGGGAGCGATCGCGCTGATTGTGGATGCCATCGCACCGGGTTTAGGCGCTTTGCCGCCCTGGGCGATTGTCTGGGCGGTCTATTTGCTGACGTCGGTGTTGACGGAGCTTATAACCAACAATGCGGTGGCTGTTGTCGTGACACCGATTGCTATTGGATTGGCAGGCGCGCTGGGCATCGACCCAAGGCCTTTGGTTATCGCGGTGATGGTGGCGGCTTCGGCGGCGTTTGCAACGCCGATCGGATATCAGACCAATATGCTGGTTTATGGCCCGGGTGGCTATACGTTCAGCGATTTCCTGAAGGTTGGGGTGCCGCTGAACCTGAGTATTGGGCTGTTGGCGTCGTTCCTGATCCCGGTGATCTGGCCGCTTTGAAGCGGCCAGAAGAGGTGTCGGATTTGCTTTCGACTTCTGCCGCAGCGGCCGCCTTGGTGGCGCGCTTTTCCAGCTTGTTGGCCTTTTTAGCGGCGGTCTTCGCTTTCTTAGCGACCTTGCCGGCCGCTGCACTCACAGTTTCAGCGCGCTTGGAGGCCTTTTGTGCGGCGTTGGAGGCTTTCTTGGCAGCCTGCAGACGCTTTTCGGTCGGCTTTTGCCGCGCTCGACTTTGCGGCGGCCTTGCGATCTGCGCGATCATCACGCGCGCAGGATTTTTGAGATTGGAATACCGAACAGTCGGCAGAATTTGCGGTCGCGGGCGTGGGCTTGGTAACACCAATGGTTGCTATGGCAAGAAAAGCGGCTGCAAGAAGGTGGGTCACTTTCATTTCATTTACTTGTTAAAAGAAGGTAACTGTTTGACTTAACAAACTGTTTACATGCGTGATTTAGCGAATTTTAGACTAGTTTGTGATGATTTGAGTGCTTTTTGGTGAGCTGGACCTTCGCGTGGCCTCGGACTTGAGGTCCGTTTGGTGCGCGACTAGAAGGGGCGGAACGCTATAATTCGGGAGAAGTGGCATGGCAGGTCATTCAAAATGGGCAAACATCCAGCACCGCAAAGGTCGCCAGGACGCGGTACGCTCAAAGTTGTTTTCCAAGCTTTCGAAGGAAATTACCGTGGCCGCCAAGATGGGCGACCCGGACCCGGAGAAGAACCCACGGCTTCGGATGGCAGTAAAAGAAGCAAAATCAAGCTCGGTCCCCAAGGACGTTATTGATCGCGCCATTTCCAAAAGCCAGGCCGGCGATGGGGATGAGTATGAAGAAATCCGTTACGAAGGCTATGGCCCAAGTGGGGTTGCGGTGATTGTTGAAGCAATGACCGATAACCGAAACCGGACAGCTTCGACCGTGCGCTCGACCTTTGGCAAACACGGCGGCAACCTTGGCGAGACGGGCTCAGTCGGGTTCATGTTTGAGCGCAAGGGCGAGATCGTTTATCCGGGCGATATTGGCGACGAAGATATGGTGATGATGGCGGCAATCGAGGCTGGTGCCGAGGACGTTGAAAGTGCGGACGAGGGGCATACGATTTATTGCGCCGATACCGATTTGAACGAGGTGTCGACGGCGCTTGAGATCGAATTGGGCGAGGCGGAATCGACTAAGCTGATCTGGAAGCCAACCACGACGACCGAGCTTGACCTTGAAGGCGCGCAGAAGTTGTTCCGTCTGATCGAGGTTCTGGAAGACGACGATGACATTCAGCGTGTGACGGCGAACTTCGACATATCCGACGAGGTTATGGAACAACTTTAGGACGCATTCGGGTTTGGGGCTTTGCCGTGCGTCCCTTTGGACCTCACCCCAGGTATTTCTAAAAGGATGAAGCTTTTGATGCGGCTATGAGGTGGCGTCTGGCGGCTTTTTTGACGTTTTCTGTGAGAGGGGCGAGGGCCCCTTTGCCGATGCGGCTGGTTTGCCAGTAAAGAGCCGTGTCGTGGGGCAGGTCGGGATGGAGCGTAACAAGGTCTCCACGTTGGATTGCGTCGCGCACCAGTAATTCGGGGTTAAGGCCCCACCCGATGCCCAAGATTGCAGCTTCGACGAAACCGCGGGTTGAGGGCAGGTAGTGTGCGGTGAGGGTGATGTCTTTACCGGTTGCCCGGCGTGCCCATGTTTTTTGCAACCTGTCCTTTTCATTGAAAGCGAGGGCCGGGGCTTTTGCGAGGCTCTTGGGCGTGATGCCGTCTTTCAGGTGAGTTGCGACAAATTCAGGGCTGGCGGTGGCGAGGTAGCGCAGCGCCCCTAAGGGCATCACGTCCGCGCCTTGCACCGGCTCGGCGCGGGTCGTCACGGCGGCAGCGACCTCGCCACTTCGCAAGAGGTCAGCTGAATGATCCTGATCCTCGGCGCGAATTTGAAAGCGTCGATCCGAGTGTCCGCGCAAGGCTGGCAGAAACCAAGTATCGAGGCTGTCCGCATTCACAGCGAGGCACAAAGTGAGCATGTGGTCGCGTCCAAGATCGGTATCAAGTTCGGCGTCCAGACGGGCAAGCGCGTCCGCATGTGCCACAAGGCGGGCACCGGTTGCAGTGGCCTCAAGAGGGGTGCCGCGTTTCAGAACCGGGGAGCCGACTCGGTCTTCAAGGGCGCGGATGCGTTGCGAAATCGCCGATTGCGTCACCGCCAGATGATCGGCGGCAGCCTCGAAGCTTCCGGTTCTCATGATCGCAGAAAGCGCCGCGAGTTGGGGATGTTCAAACATTAGAAAAACTTATCTATAGTTGTTTTCTTTAATTTGCATGATGATGTGATGCGTGGTCAATGGCCATTGCTGCACCACGGGAATTCGCAAAATGACAGCGGTACTATCAGGTTTTGCACTTGGGATTTCATTGATCCTTGCGATCGGAGCGCAGAATGCATTCGTTTTGCGCCAGGGGGTCCGTGGAGAACACGTTGGCGTGGTTGTTGCGGTCTGCGTTATCTCGGATGCTATTTTAATTATTGCCGGTGTGGCCGGGTTTGGCGCATTGACCGAGGCGATGCCGGTCTTTGAGACCCTTCTGCGTTGGGGGGGCGCAGCGTTTTTGCTGGCCTACGGCGCTTGGGCTTTTTGGCGCGCCTTTTCTTCCATGGACGCTTTGGATGCGGGCAAAGACAGGGATCAGGGACGGCGCGCAGCAATCGCTACGGTCTTGGCGCTTACGTGGCTCAATCCGCATGTCTATCTTGATACGGTGGTCTTGCTGGGATCGGTTGCGGCGCAATTCGGCGAGGACCGGTGGCTGTTTGCGCTGGGGGCGGTGACTGCGTCAACGCTGTTTTTCGGCAGCCTTGGGTTTGGCGCACGACTTTTGCAGCCCGTTTTTGCGCGGCCCGGCGCGTGGCGCGTTCTTGACGCCGGTGTCGGGCTTTTGATGTGGACTTTGGCGGTCTATCTTATCGTGCCTTGAGGGCGCTGGGAGAGCGGCGCATAAGCAGGCAATGAGCGCTCCTGCCGCCTTGCAAGCAAACCGACCGGGACTTGGCATTTTCTGGATGCTCGTTACGGGGCTTTTCTTTGTTGCGGTCACGGCGTTGGTAAAGCACGGAGCGCAGGACTTGCCTGCGGCGCAATCTGCGTTCTTGAGATACGTTATCGGGCTTGTGTTTCTCGCCCCGCTTTTAAAGCCAATTCTGGCGGCAGGTCTGACCCGAAAACAGGTGATCTTATTTGGATGGCGAGGTATGGCGCACTCCATCGGTGTGATCCTGTGGTTTTTTGCAATGACGCGTATCACGGTCGCTGAGGTGACTGCGATGAACTATATGGCGCCGGTTTACATCACGATTGGGGCGGCCTTGTTCCTTGGAGAGCGGTTGGCGCTGCGGCGTATTATGGCGATTGGTTTGGCCTTCATTGGAGCACTCATCATATTGCGACCCGGGTTTCGCGAATTGAGCCCGGGACATTTTGCAATGTTGGGGACGGCGGTTTTGTTTGCGATCAGCTATCTGATGGCAAAGCAGTTTTCAGGGCAGGTTTCTGCCGCGGTCATAGTCGGAATGTTGTCGCTGTTTTGCACAATCGGGCTGGCGCCTTTCGCCTTTGCGGTGTGGCAGACGCCGACATTGGCTGAGATCGGGTGGATGGCCTTGGTCGCACTTTTTGCGACGTCTGGGCACTATACGATGACTTTGGCTTTTGCGGCCGCCCCGGTGACCGTGACGCAGCCGGTAACCTATCTTCAATTGATCTGGGCGACGCTTCTGGGGCTTTGGGCGTTTGGCGAGCCAGTGGATGGTTGGGTGCTGTTGGGTGGGTCTATCATTCTTGCCTCAGTGACATTCATCACTATTCGCGAAGCGATGCTGAAGCGACGCCATGCTGCAGTTGGTGGCTTTGAGAGCTAGGCGGCGGATCGCGCAAGTGATTTTTCGCCAATATTTCCCCATCATTTTGCCATTTTCCACAGCCACCCAAGACTTTGACATAGTATCGTGAGGACGTTTGGTTATGAGCGGACAAGGCACAGGCACACCGGATCGGGGTTTTCAGAACCGCATCAACCGGGTGCAAGAATTACGCGCGCCGATTGAAGCGGCGCGTCCGCGAGTGGACGTTCTTCCGGACTGGAGAGAAAACGTGCGGTATCCGGCGACCCTTGTCGGTATGGCCTTGCTTGGGATGTTGGCGGTTTTCATCGCTCGATTTGTCCGGTTCCATTTGATTGGCGGAACGCTGTCAGGTGATGCACCTGATATCACGATGCTGATTGATGCGGGACTTGCAGCGCTTGCTGGTTTGATGATCTTAGCCGCCTTTGGATTGACCGCACGCCAGTTGAGCCGTGGGGAAGGTCAGGGCGTTTTCAGCCTGAAAACCTTAGGCGAAAATTCGGTAAAGGCGGCTCTTGTCGCTGGGATAGCGATCATGATCGGGACGATGCAAAACATGGTGCATTCAATGCCGTCGGTTTTCAAGTTGGTGTTCTCTGAAGAATGGACTGAAGACGTTGTTACCTATTCCGAGCCAGGATCGATTTACTTCCGTGGAAATTACTACGTGGTGCTTCCGCAGGCTGAGGACGCCGCGCCCGTTGATGCGGATGCTCCTGAGGAGGGAGAAAAGAAAGCCTTACCGAAAGTGCGCCGCCTTTAGCTCTGATATTCGGGATTGACCCGGACTGTCGCGTCGGGTGCTGTCGCCAAGACATTGGCGAGGAGCATCCAATATGGCGCAACCCAACATCCTGATCGTTATGGTAGACCAGTTGGCCGGGACATTTTTTCCGGATGGTCCGGCTGATTGGCTGCATGCGCCGCATCTAAAAGCGCTTGCCGCGCGATCCTTGCGCTTTGCCAATACCTATACAGCTTCGCCGCTTTGTGCTCCGGGGCGGGGCGGGTTCATGTCGTCGATGCTGCCCTCAAAGACAGGAATCTATGACAATGCCGCCGAGTTTCGTGCTGATATTCCGACGTTTGCACATCATTTGCGGGGGGCGGGGTATGCCACCTGTCTGTCCGGCAAAATGCATTTCGTGGGTCCTGACCAACTTCATGGGTTTGAAGAGCGACTGACGACGGATATATACCCCGCCGATTTTGGTTGGACGCCGGACTATCGAAAGCCGGGGGAACGGATCGACTGGTGGTATCACAACATGGGGTCGGTGACGGGGGCTGGTGTGGCCGAGATCTCCAATCAGATGGAGTACGACGACGAGGTGGCGCATCTGGCCGAAGCCAAACTTTACGATCTTGCGCGCGGAAGTGACGAACGGCCTTGGTGCCTGACGGTAAGTTTTACGCACCCGCATGATCCGTATGTCGCGCGGCGTCGCTACTGGGATCTCTATGAGAGTTGTGCGCATTTGTCGCCGCAGGTCGCGGCACTGGATTACAACGATCATGACCCGCACTCGCAGCGGATTTTTGATGCAAATGACTGGCGCAGCTACGACATTACCGAAGATCATGTGCGCCGCGCACGACAAGCGTATTTCGCCAATATCTCGTATTTGGACGACAAGATTGGCGCGATCCTGCGAGTTTTGGAAGACACGCGACAGGAGGCCGTGGTCGTTTTCGTGTCGGACCACGGCGACATGCTGGGAGAGCGCGGTCTTTGGTTCAAGATGAGCATGTTTGACGGGTCGTCGCGGGTACCATTGATGATTTCCATGGCTGGGATTAAGCCGGGACGCATTGATGCGCCGGTGTCGACTTTGGACGTGGGACCAACTTTGGCGGACCTGGCCGGGATCGATTTGGCGGCGATTTCGGAGTGGACGGATGGCGAAAGTCTCTTGCCGATGGCCTCTGGTGCTGCGCGATCGGGTCCGGTTCCGATCGAATACGCCGCCGAGGCAACGGTGGCGCCAATCGTGGCGTTGCGCGAGGGGGACTTTAAGTTTGTCCGCTGCGCGATTGATCCTGAATTGCTATTCAATTTGGCGGATGATCCCAACGAGCGGATAAACTTGGCGGGTGACGCCCGGCTTACCCAAACGCTTGCAGGCTTTCGCGCGGCGGCGGATGAACGGTGGGATTTGGGCCGTTTTGATGCGGATGTGCGGGCAAGCCAGGCCCGGCGGTTGGTGGTGTACGATGCGCTTCGCAAGGGTGGGTACTACCCGTGGGATTTCCAGCCATTAAAGACGGCATCTGAGCGGTTCATGCGCAACCACATGGACCTAAACGTGTTGGAAGATAGTCAACGGTTTCCGCGCGGGGAATGAGGGTTCTGCCGCCTGCCAAAATTGGGGCTCTGCCCCGAGCTTTCGGCCTCACCCCAGGGTCTTTCTGAAAGGATGAAGCGGGATCAGGTTTCTGCGCAGTGGCACCGGAACGCACGCTTCAGGAGATCAAGTTCGGTACGCAAAAGCGCGATTTCCGCGTGGAGGTCATTTTCGAGGACTTCGCCTTGGATGATGGTTTCATGCGCCAGTGCCTATCCTGTCTCAGCGTCCTTAACGACAAAGGTCTGTACTTCGTTGGTGATTTTCGTTGGCACAATTGCTGACCCGCTTTGAACACATGATGTTGCCTGCACCCTAGAGCCCCCCATATGCAGGCAGCGATGGAGATTCTGTTGGGATCGTTTATCTTTGGATAATTCGTGCGAGCGTCAGGTATCGTTGGCAGCTTTAAGCTGATTTATCTGAGCATTAAGCGTGGCAATGCTTTGATTGCGGCTTACCGGACTGTTGGCCACGTTGATAAGGGACACAGTCACGAACCGGCCTTCGATGTCGAAAAGAGCGCGCCAGTAGTCTTCGCCTGCATTCAACGGGCCACCACTTTTGTCGAGGGCGTGCAGAAATAGGGTGTCGTCACGTGTTGCAACTTCGAGGAGGTCGAGGCTGGCGGCGCGTCCGTCGCGGGCAAGCAAGGCACGGCCCTGTTCAGAGGTTAAAAAGGCCGCGAGACTTTCGACCGGGGGCGTTGAAATCGATTCTTTCTCGACCGAGATTGTTACGATGGCTTCGATTTTTGGGCTGGGTAAAAGCGCATTTCGTGCAATCGCCGCACAGCTGCCAAGAACAATGACGGCTGCACCAGATCGCGCCTGCGAGGTGGATTGGTCGATGCACCATCCGCGTGCTCCGGCAATGACCATCCCGTCAGGAAGCTGAACTTGCATCGGTGCATTTCGCGTCACGTTTAGCCCTGCGCTGCAGGCCGCTAGCATCAAACCCGCGGCCAGAAGCGAGACTTTAGAGGTCCATGTAGACATGCTTTTCCTCTTTGGCGCCGGGGTGCGTGCAAGCCCCCAGTTTGGCAGACCCAACCAGTCGGGCGTACTTCCAAAGGGCACCGGACGCATAGATCGTCTCTTTCGGTCCCTTCCAGTTTTCTTTGCGCTCGGCCAGTTCGTCGTCGGTGAGATTGACCGACAACTCGCCAGTTGTCGCATCGATGGTGATGATGTCGCCGTCTATCAAAGTGGCAATGGGGCCACCGTGGGCACTTTCAGGCCCGACATGGCCGACGCAGAAGCCCCGCGTCGCGCCCGAGAAACGACCGTCGGTAATAAGAGCAACTTTTTTGCCCATGCCTTGACCGGAAAGCGCGGCGGTGGTGGCCAGCATTTCGCGCATGCCGGGGCCGCCAGCGGGCCCTTCATTGCGGATCACCAGCACTTCGCCCTCTTTATAGGTGCGGGCCTTAACGGCCTCGAAGGCCTCTTCTTCGCTTTCAAACACGCGGGCAGGGCCGACGAAGCGTTGGTGCTGGGTCGGGATGCCCGCGACTTTGACGATCGCGCCTTCGGGTGCAAGGTTGCCTTTCAAGCCGACAACGCCGCCTGTGGGAGTGATCGGGGTTTCGACCTCGAAGATGACTTTTCCATCCGCTTTCCGGGTGATGCGGTCTAGTTCTTCGCCCATCGAATGGCCGGTTACTGTCATGCAGTCTTCGTGGATCAGCCCGGCCTTGCGCAGTTCGTTCAGAACGACCGGAACGCCACCTGCTTCGTAGAGGTCTTTGGCGACGTATTGGCCGCCCGGTTTCAGGTCGACGAAATAGGGTGTTTCGCGGAAGATGTCGCAGACGTCATCGAGGTCGAAGTCGATTCCGGCTTCGTGGGCAATTGCGGGAAGGTGGAGGCCCGCGTTTGTGGAGCCACCGGTGCAGGCGACGATACGAGCCGCGTTTTCCAGGGATCGACGCGTGACTATATCGCGGGCGCGGATATTCTTTTCAATCAGGTTCATCACGGCCACACCGGAGGCTTCGCCATAGGAGTCGCGACTTTCGTATGGGGCGGGAGCGCCGGACGAGTTTGGCAGGGCAAGACCGATAGCCTCGGAAACGCAGGCCATGGTATTGGCAGTGAACTGCCCGCCGCAGGCACCGGCCGAAGGGCAGGCGACGCGTTCAAGGATCGCGAGTTGTTCGTCCGAGTAGTTGCCTGCCTGATGCTGGCCGACGGCCTCAAACACGTCCTGCACAGTGACGTCCTTGCCATCAAGGCGGCCCGGTAGGATCGATCCGCCATAAATGAAGACCGACGGCGTGTTGAGGCGCACCATTGCCATCATCATTCCAGGAAGAGACTTGTCGCAGCCTGCGAGGCCGACAAGCGCGTCATAGCAATGACCGCGCATGGTCAGCTCGACTGTATCCGCGATGGCTTCACGGGACGCCAACGAAGACCGCATGCCTTCGTGACCCATCGCAATTCCGTCTGTGACAGTGATTGTGGTGAACTCGCGCGGTGTGCCTTGGGCCGACTTAACGCCCATCTTCACGGCCTGTGCCTGACGGTTCAGCGAGATGTTACAGGGCGCGGCTTCGTTCCAGCATGTCGCGACGCCGACCCAGGGTTGTTTTATTTCTTCCTCGGAAATTCCCATCGCGTAGAAATACGAGCGATGCGGCGCGCGGGCCGGGCCTTCGGTGACGTGACGGCTGGGCAGATGAGAGTTGTCTATTTTGGTCATTGGTTTTGCCTCCCGGGGACGAACGCGTGAGGGATAGGCGAGGCTTCCGCCCACGGCAAGGCTTGGGGGCAAATTTCCGGGTTTTGGCGGTGATTTAGTTCGTTTTGTTGCGACGTGAGCGGTCGGATACCCGGCTGAGCGCAAAGAGTGCGGACGCCAGAAGGACGGCAGGAGCAGGGGCTGAAACCGTCAGCGGGGCTGGTTCGCGGGGGCGGTAAAGCGCTCGGGCTTTCGGGGCTCTGTGGCCAATGATCCGCCGGCGAGACGATGCCGGTGACGCAGGAATGCAAAGGCCGTCGCTGCGACAGATGCTGCGCGGTAGCGGCCTTTGCCCCTGAGGTATTGGCCGGTGAGGTTGCCGGTCGGGTTTCTGGCGGCGTGTTTCGAGGGCACGGAATTCTGAGCGGCCTCTATAGCGTCCAGCATCGAGCGCATGCCTCTTGCGGGTCAATGTGCGGCATCGAAAGGCACTGGAAGAACCAAAAGGCAAAGCGATAGCAACCCCGAAAGGGAGTGTGGTATCGTGGACCCAATCAGCTTCAAACTTTCGTGCTTTGCTTGAAGGGTTTTGGTTAGGATTGCCTTATCTTAAACCGTATAACTTTCTGGACTTTGGCTAGAACTCGGAGTTTCAATGGCATACGCACGCTTTGCTCCGATGATTTCCGCGGCCGCTCGCCGTCCTGCGCTATGGCGCATCATTGTGGGCATACTTACCGCGGGTTTTTTGCTGATTTCTTGGCTTTTTACCATAGCGATTGCGCTTTCACTGACCCAAGAAACGTCCGTATTTGCGGCTTTAGGAGCCATCACCGGCGGCAATCCGGCGACGCCGGGTGGCGCGATCATCTTTTTGCTGATTGTTGGAGGCCTTGGGCTTTCAACGCTTCTGGCTGCACGGTTCTGGCAGGGCCGAAATACTGTTTCCCTGACCGGCGCCGCACCGCGAACATTGCGCCATTTTGTCGTGGCTGCCGCGATAACGGGGGGCATTGCCGCGATTTTGATGCTTGTCCCGACCGAGCGGGACGGCGCCATCGAGCGCAATATGGACTTTGGCCTTTGGCTGGCGTGGCTGCCGTTCGCGCTTTTTGCGCTGGCGGCACAGACGGGGGCCGAGGAGCTATTTTTCCGTGGGTACCTGCAATCGCAAGTGGCGGCACGGTTTCGCAGCCCTGTTGTTTGGCTTGTTGTGCCCGCTTTGGCCTTTGGCGCGGCCCATTATTCTCCGACGCTTCCGCCGGATGTAGCCATCGCCTATATTGGGTTCGCAGCACTTTTCGGCCTGCTTGCGGGCGACCTGACGGCGCGCACCGGAAGCATCGGTGCGGCCTGGGGATTTCATTTCGCCAATAACACGATTGCGGTCACCATCATTGCGGCCGACGGCACGATAACCGGGCTTGGTTTGTTTCGTTCTACGACAGGGATCGAGGAGATTGCAGATCTGAGCCCCTGGATATTGGCCGATTTGGGAGCACTCATTTTTGTGTGGTGGTTGATCCGCCGTGTGCTTGACTGATTGCAATCACCGCGCGCGCCAATTATCTGGGGTAAAACCTTAAAGGTCACGGGCGCCTTATGAACTGGATTTCTAACTACGTCAGGCCAAAGATTAACTCGCTGTTTTCGCGCAGAGAGGTGCCGGAGAATCTCTGGACCAAATGTGCGGAATGCGGAGCCATGTTGTTCCACCGCGAATTGGCCGAGAACCTGAACGTTTGCACCAATTGTGATCACCATATGGGGATCACACCGCGTGATCGCTTCCATGCGCTGTTCGACAACGGCATTTTTGTCGAAGTTAAGGTGCCGACGCCAATTGCCGACCCGCTGCAGTTTCGTGACCAGAAGAAATATCCCGAACGTCTGAAGACCGCTCAACGCAGCACCGGCGAAGCCGAAGCGATGCTGGTGGCCGAAGGCGAGATGGGGCGCACACCGATCGTGGCCGTCGCACAGGATTTTGGCTTCATGGGTGGCTCGATGGGGATGTTCGTGGGCAATGCGATCATCGCGGCGGCAGAACGTGCCGTCGAGTTGAAGCGGCCCTTGGTATTGTTTTCGGCCGCTGGTGGCGCACGCATGCAGGAAGGTATTCTCAGCCTGATGCAGATGCCGCGCACGACTGTGGCAGTCGAAATGGTGAAGGAAGCCGGGCTGCCTTATGTGGTCGTTCTGACGCATCCAACGACTGGCGGCGTTACAGCATCCTATGCGATGCTTGGAGACGTCCACATCGCCGAACCGAATGCCCTGATTTGTTTTGCGGGACCACGGGTGATTGAACAGACGATCCGAGAGAAGCTGCCCGAGGGCTTTCAGCGGGCTGAATATCTATTGGATCACGGAATGCTCGATCGCGTGACGCACAGGCGAGATATGAAAAACGAGTTGGTGACGATCCTGCGCATGTTGACCGGGATGAGCCCGCCGGTCATGGGCGATTTGCCGTCTCCAGAAAGCTTGGCAGCGGAAGCGAATGAAGAAAAGGCCGAAAGCTGACGTTTTCGGACCCTTTGGCTTCGCCTTCTTGGGTGCTTTCGTCGCAAAAGTGATCTTAAACTTTCCTAACCGTGACCGCAGGAACTGCCGACAATGACGAGAGATACGTCTGACGCCATCCTCGCCCGGATGATGGCGCTTCATCCCAAGATCATCGACTTGACGCTGGATCGGATGTGGCGGTGTCTCAGTGCGGTCGGGGATCCGCATTTATCAGTGCCCCCAGTGATCCATGTGGCCGGTACCAACGGCAAAGGCTCGACCCAAGCGATGATCCGCGCGGGCATCGAGGCGGCAGGCCAAAGCGCACATGCTTACACATCGCCTCATCTGGCACGGTTTCACGAGCGCATTCGCGTTGCGGGCGAGGTCATAAGCGAAGACCTTTTGTCGAGTTTTCTTGACGAAGTTTACGCCGCGAACGGCGGCGGCTCGATCACTTATTTCGAGATCACAACCGTGGCTGCGTTTCTGGCCTTTGCACGCAAAAAAGCGAATTGGACTCTGCTGGAGGTCGGGTTGGGCGGACGCCACGATGCGACGAATGTGATTGCGAAGCCTGAACTTACAATCATTACCAAAATTGACTTGGACCATCAGCAATTCCTTGGCGAGACCATCCCTGAGATCGCGTATCAAAAAGCCGGGATTATCAAACAAAACGTGCCTGTTGTGGTTGGCCCTCAACACGACGCAGCACTTGAGGTGATCGAAAAAGAGGCGATGCGATATTCCGCGCCCGTCTTGGCCTACGGTCAGCATTGGCATGTGGGTGAGGAGAACGGCCGGCTTGTCTATCAGGACGAAAGAGGTCTTTTGGACCTACCGCCGCCAAATTTGCGCGGGCCACATCAGTTTGGGAATGCCGGGATGGCAATCGCAGCTTTGAGGCATCTTGGATTTGACGAGGCAGCCTGCGAGGGCGCGGTAAGCAAGGCGTTTTGGCCCGCACGAATGCAGCGTTTGCGGGAAGGCGCGCTCGTGGATCGCGCGCCACATGCCGAGTTGTGGCTGGACGGCGGCCACAATCCAGCGGCGGGCAAAGCCCTTGCGGAAACGCTTGCTGGCTTGCCGAAGCGCGCGACACATTTAATCTGCGGAATGCTGTCCACCAAGGATGTGGTTGGCTATTTGCGTCCCTTGGCGGAACACGCCGAGACACTTCATGCAATTGCTATTCCGGGCGAAGCGGCGACCTTGCCAGCCGAGGAAACTGCAGCGGCTGCGCGGGAGGTAGGACTTTCGACACACGTGGCAAAATCGCTTGATGCCGCGTTGGCGGACATCCTTGAAAGCGATCCTGAAGCGCGGATTTTGATCTGCGGGTCGCTATATCTGGCAGGCGCCGTGCTGCGCCAGAACGGCTAGGCCTTTCGCACTTTCAATACGATTTTCCCGATGTAGTCTTTCTGTTTGAAGACTTCTTGCGCCACGGCAATATCTTCCAGAGCGAAGGTTTCGGCCACGAGCGGTTTGATTGCTCCGGTCTCGATGAGATGGACAAGGTTCCCGAATACCTCAGGTTCCAAAGTCGTACATCCGAAGAAAGTGAGATCCTTCAGATAAAGCGTGCGCACATCCAGTTCGACGAGTGGTCCACCAACCGCGCCTGCGACGGCGTAGCGTCCGCCCGGACGCAAAACATCCAGAAGCTTGGGCCATTCCGGGCCTGCGACAAGATCAATGACGACGCTTACGCTGTTGGCTCCAAGGGCTTGGATCAGATCATCATTTCGCGAGAGCGCTTTGCTTGCGCCAAATTCCAGAAGGGCGGCGGACTTTGCCGGACTTGTGACCGCGATGACTTCTGCACCGCGTGCGACGGCAAGCTGGATCGCCGCCGATCCGACGCCGCCTGAAGCCCCGGTGATCAGTACGCGGTCGCCTTTTGCCACGCTCGCGCGGGTCAGCATGTTTTCGGCCGTTGAATACGAACAGGGGAATGAAGCAAGTTCGATGTCAGACAGCGTGCTGTCGATCGGATAGGCGTGACGGGCAGCGACGGTGGTGTACTCGGCAAATCCGCCATCGCATTCCGAGCCAAAGAACCATGGTGTTTCAAGCGCTTGCCCGTTGTGCTCCTGGAGGCATGGCTCGACCAGAACGCGTTCGCCGATGCGGGCCGGGTCGACGCCCTCGCCGACAGCGACGATATCGCCGCAGACATCAATGCCTTGAATGCG
>NZ_CALJXO010000336.1:0-7071 GCF_937988555.1 uncultured Boseongicola sp.
TTCAAAGGCCGGGTTATAGGCGACTGCTCGCTGGTTATTGGGAGAATTTTGGCGCTACTGACCTAGAGTACTCCCGACAGAGGATTGCATGCCAACAGAACCGCTGATCAAACTGCTGACATCGCTGGACGTCAGTTTCAGCGCGGAGCAAGCCAACACAATCCCAGGCCCGCACCAAAGAGCGCTCTTTGTGGCCCTTGCCCTTAATCCCAACTCGCAGATATCCCGAGATTGGTTGGCGGACTTGTTATGGCCCGAAGCGACGCAATCCCAGGCGCGCCAACGTCTCAGAATGACATTGCTGAATTTGCGCAAAGCATTTGAAGTCGGCGGACAGGTTTCAATCGAAGCCAACAACGATGCAATTTGGCTCAACGCAGCCACTGGTAGCGTTGACGTCATGATCTTCGAAAGCCTCACGGAAAACCCGAAAAACTGGCCCCAGGCCCTTGAGCTCTACAAAGGGAACCTGCTTTAAAAGTTTCCGGCCATTTCGGAGGAGTTCGATGGCTATCTCTCATCCAGAACAGCGCAATTGAAGGAGCAATTCCTGACCATTGCCCTGCAATTGCTACGCAACGCCAAACGAGGCCGCGACACGGCGGGGTTCGAACGGATCTATCAGGCGCTGCTTCGAATCGACCAGTCCAACGAAACAGCCGCGATGCTTGCAATGGAGTATTGGGCTGGCGAAGGGCTTGCTGACAGAGTCGAGGCAGTTTTTCAACATTTTGAGGCATCAACAAAGAAGCAATCTGGAGCCTCGCCCGACCCCCGATTATATCAAGCATTTGCTTCGCTGATTGATCAGGCGCGCGCCAATCCGATTCAAAGCAATCCGAGCGTTTCCTTTCAAAGCACTAATGCAGCCGTCGATCGGAAGAGCTCGATGCGAAAATACTGGATAGCGAGCGCATTGGCGTTTGTTGCTTTGTTGGTCAGCGCTGGATTCGTTGCTCTTCAGGACCGGTTTCGCAATGCGGGGGGGCCAATCTTTCTCGTGCTAAGACCAGTGACAAATATCGATAACTGTTCGCTGGACGCGCCATTGGAAAGTAGCAATGGGGCCGTTCTGGAAGTTCTTCGGTCAATTGAAGGCAGTGTAGTTGTAGTGGGCAACCTGCGTCGATACTTCGTGTTTCCAAACGAAGGCGTTTATTTGGTGCGCCAGCATATCGAATGCAATGACACGCGCTTTCGAGCGACTTTTACTTTCATTGACAGAAGAACCCGAGACGTCACTGTTAGTTTTCGCAGTTCTGAGCTGCCCTTAGACAAGCAAAGCATGGCCAGCCGGATCACCCAAGAAGTTGACCTGAAGCCGGTGCGGTAGAGTGGTAAATGCCTCGTACCCACCGAGCGGATTTTCACCCGTTACCCGGGCGATGCCTTCGTTAATGATTTCACCAATTGCCATGGGATTACCCCTGAAAACACCATTAAGGTTGTTGGCCATGAGATATAGCTAAAAGTTGGTGATGGCCCCTGAGGGGCGGCATATCATGGCGTTGTTCACGCGCCGCAATTCTCGTCTGAGAAAAGGATATGCCACATGACGACAAATATCATCAAGCAGCTGACCGATCCACCGGGATTTTCGCCTGATCCACTGACGGACCTGCTACGATCCGGCGCGCAGCGTCTGATTGAGCAAGCGGTTGAGGCCGAACTTTCAGTTCTGCTGGAGGCCTATGCGTCTGAGAAAACGGACGACGGTCGTGCGCGACTGGTGCGCCACGGTCACCTGCCGGAACGCGAAATCATTACCGGGATCGGCGCGGTGCCGGTCAAGGTGCCGCGCGTGCGGGACCGAGGTGGCAACGCAGAGAAAGTCCGGTTCACGTCAACGATCCTGCCGCCCTATTTGCGCAAAGCCAAATCCATCGAAGAGCTGCTGCCCTGGCTTTATCTCAAAGGCATTTCCACCGGGGACTTCCATGAAGCACTCGCAGCTCTTCTCGGCCCGAACGCCGCAGGGCTGTCATCGACGACGATTTCTCGGCTCAAAGCTGACTGGTGGGACGAGTATAACCGCTGGCAGCGCCGCGATCTCAGCACGCGCCGGTTCGTCTACATCTGGGCGGATGGTGTCTACTTCCGGCCCCGAATGGCTGAGGAAAAACAATGCGTTCTGGTACTCATTGGAGCAGATGAATGGGGCCGAAAGGAGATCATCGGCCTCGCCGATGGCTACCGCGAAAGCACCCAGAGTTGGCGCGAGCTGCTCTTGGACTTGCAGCGGCGTGGCCTTACCCATGCGCCTGGTCTTGCCATTGGAGACGGAGCCTTGGGCTTCTGGCATGCGCTGCGCGAGGTCTTTGGTGCAACGAAAGAGCAGCGGTGCTGGTTCCACAAGACTGGCAATGTTCTAAATGCGATGCCGAAGTCGGTTCAGGCCAAAGCCAAAGGCCATTTGCACGACATTTGGCAGGCTGAGACCCGCGTGGATGCCGAGGCCGCATTTGACTTCTTCATCGCCACCTATGGCGTGAAATACGACAAGGCTGTTGGGAAACTGACCAAAGACCGCGAAGTGTTGCTGGCCTTCTATGACTTCCCTGCCGAACATTGGAAGCACATCCGAACGACGAACCCTATTGAAAGCACCTTCGCCACGGTCCGACATCGCACCGGCAAAACCAAAGGCTGTCTCAGCCGCAAAACTGGCCTTGCCATGGCATTCAAGCTGATGATGTCTGCGCAGACCAAGTGGCGAAAACTCGATGGAGCCAACCGCATGCCTGAGATCATTGAGGGGATTGAATTCAAGGACGGGATCAAGCAACTTCAAAACGCCGCCTAATCACGCCGTCACCAACTTTTGGGCTTAGCTCGTTGGCCATGATGTAATCATTGTCGCTGTGGTGGTTGGCACCCTATTTTCTTCAGACCAGAGATCTCTTTATGGGAGATTTCGTTCTAAGTGCGGGATTCTATCGATCCAATTACAGAACTGCACCAAAAGTTGGAAATCCAATCGGCTCGTTCCGTCGCCCAAATAGTGCTTGGGCTTGATCCTCGCCCTAATAGATTTGGCTGCCATCTGGGTGCTAGGCCACTTTAAACGGCCGTTCTGTCCCGCACACCGACGTTTTAGCCGACAAAAAAATTCTGCGCCATGCACGAATGGCCGCAATGCGAAAGCTGCACCGCAGCGTTGTATGGAACGGCCAAAGTCCGCTAAGGGCCGTTCGCAACAGGCTGGATTTTCTGCTCATGCGAAATGCTGCGGGGCGGCATTTGGTAAAGATGGCTCGAAGCCGACCATTGCAGTGCAGCATGCTCGGTCTCCTGAAGGGCTCCAATAGCGGTCACTCAAAAGGGAAAGATGTTGCAGACATATCAACAGGATAAATCGAAACCCTGACTTTCGTTGATTTGAAGCGGCCGTTGGACGAACCGGTGCGGAATGGCGGCACAGAGCCCTGAGCAAACGTTCAAAGGGAGTTTCAAGTTTATATCAAGGCAATTTCCATCTTGGCAGCTGGGACGACGACGCCTGAAAATCGGGCCACATTTCTCGCCTGTCTTCGGCAGGCCGAGAAAATCAGTTGATAAGCCCATGGTTCTCGCGCAACGTCTCGCAAATGATAGTTCCGATCCACCACATCGCCCATTTCAGCTGGGGCACGCTGCGCGCCCCCGTGGACGACCCCCAGATTACCGCCTTTGCTGAGGCTGTTCCGCGCGTCAACTCACGAGCTGAGGCTAGTCCCGGCTTTGTCTGGCGTTTTGGCGACGAGCGACCACCGGCGGAGGAAGCCGGCTGGCCGCTCTTCAATGACGGGCGCATCATCGCTTCCTACTCGGTTTGGGAAACGCCCGAGGCGCTGAGCACCTTCGTCTACCAGGGCTCGCACGGCGCCTTCTACAACCGACGCGCCGAATGGTTCGACCAGAACGCCCCGCGCGGTTACGTTCTTTGGTGGGTCGCGCCGAGTCATAGACCCGACATCACCGAGGCTTGGAGCAAGGTCGAAAAACTGGCCGCGGAGGGCCCGTCAGACGCGGTATTCACCTTCGCGCAACTCGCGCCGGCAGCTAGCTCAGGTAAACTGTAATCGTGACTCATCGGCGCCCTCAAGCCGAAGCAAAAGCCAAGCTTTCGCCGGACAGACTTTTTCAGCCCGCTTCGAGGACGTAACGAACGACTGGTTTGTCCCGCATTGTGTGAATTCAGACATCACTCGATTTGGCGGTTGCGGCGAAGGTCCGCATAACGGGCCGCACTGCAGCATCATGACGGGGTGGTGAAGGTCCGCAATGGGCTGTCCTCGACCTCGGTTGTATGCTGCGGGCGCGAAATACCGCGATCTCAAACGCGGTTGGTTGGGCTCAGAGCCGCCGTTCGCCGCGCCATGCATCAATAACTGCTATGTGGAGAGGCTGTGTGAAAACTCGGGATTCTTAATGATTTAGCGCCGCTCGTTTTCGGGAGTTGCTAATTTGATGGTTCAGCTCGCCCAGAGCGTGCCTAAATCTGGCAATTTTTGGCATTTGTAAAAGCTTTCGATAGGTTTCACACAGCCTCCGGACAAATCTGCCGTTCGTGAAAGATAATCCAAAGACCGCTTTCGGTGTAAATTGTTTCTATCGAGATTGTGACAGGGTGATTGAAGTTGGCAGATATATCGAGATCGGGGCAGACCGCCGAACTGATGTTGTAGAAGGTAGTTGGACTGTTCCTATCCGTCCAACACCGCTTTCAGCGTCTCAAAGAACTCATCCGATACCGCCTTGGATTTGTACGGATATACCTTCGTATAATAGCTAAGATCAAAATCCGGCTTCAGTTCGAACACCTTGCGACGCGCCTCTTGATAACGTTCTTCCATTCCAACTTTCTTGTAACAGGCAGCCAAATAAAGGTTCACGTAAAATGGTGGGGTAGCAATGGCCTCAAACGCCGCCAATGCCTCAGAATATCGCCCCAAAGTATGCAGGCAACGGCCCTGAATATTCCAGTACCAATTGGGGTGATATGGGTTCAGGCGCATGGCCTCACGGCTGCGGCGCAAGCTGTCATCCGGCTTGCCAAAATACAAAAGGAACCGCGCATATTCGATTAGCAACAGGTCGTCGTTTGGGTTGATCTGCAAACCGGCTTCGAAATGAAATTGCGCCTGGTCGAATTTCCTCTGGATCAGACAACAAAACCCCAACGCGCATTGTGCTTTTGAATCTGCTGGATCAATCTGGATGGCCTTATTGGCCAACGACACTGGCTCATCCACGTTGTCTTCAAGCAAATAGAGCCAGATGTGATAGGCCAGCGCTTGGGCACATAACCCATAGGCCCGCCCATAATCGGGGTCGTGTTTGATGGCCGCGCGAAAATTGTCCACGGCCGACTTGAGGCCATCCTCACTGTATCGGTGCATCTGTTCGGTGCCACGCATCACCAGCTCATAGGCTTTCAGGTCTTCAAGTTTGCGATGACTGTGGCGTCGAACGTCATGGGACGTGATCCGCCCGACAACTGTGCTTGACACCGTTCGTGCGATTTCAGTCTGAATATCAAAGATGTTGTCAAGTTTGCGATCAAACCGTTCGGCCCAGATATCCTGTCCGTCGCTGCAACGTAGCAGATGGGTGGTCACCCGCACCCGCTCACCAAACAGCCGGATAGACCCGCCCAGCAAGAATTGAACTCCAAGTTTGTCGCCAATTTGCGGCGCCCCTATTTGTTCATCTTGAAATTGAAACGAAGACTGGCGTGCCACGACAAACAAATCTGCCTCACGCGACAATTCAATGATCAAATCTTCGGCGATGCCTTCGCCAAAAAACAATGCATCCTCACTGGTGCTAAGAACTTTGAACGGCAACACCGCCAGTGACGCCTTGCCCGGGGCCTGCGGGCTGTCTTCGACAGCCTGGGCGGGCGGTTGAGTTTTGGTCGTGGTTGGCACGGTACCGCTGTTGCGCTTTTTGCGAATATCAGCGGCCAGTTCGCG
The DNA here is from genome assembly GCF_937988555.1 of uncultured Boseongicola sp. Taxonomy (NCBI): domain Bacteria; kingdom Pseudomonadati; phylum Pseudomonadota; class Alphaproteobacteria; order Rhodobacterales; family Paracoccaceae; genus Boseongicola; species uncultured Boseongicola sp. Next base: position 5,958 of record NZ_CALJXO010000336.1, read on the forward strand.
TGTTGGAGTGTCCGGCTGCACGCCCAGTTCCTGCTGCAACAGGGCGCTCAATTTTTCATATTGCCGCAAGGCCGCGTCAAATTTGCCCTGTGCCGAAAGGATTTCCATCACATTGCGGTGGATATGTTCTTGCAATGGGTCAATTTCAATCATCCGGGTTGCCGTTGCCAGCGCATCTTCAAATCCGCTGTTTTGCGTGCGCCTGGACAGCACCTGACCCAGATAGTCAAGCAATCGGGTCTGCATGACACGGCGCTCCGTTTCCAGCCATCGGTCAAATTCTGGTGAAACGCCTGAAAGGCCCTCGGCCAAATCGCCCCGGTACAACGCAATTTTTTCGTCGGTCGACAATCCGCATTCGGCTTCAAACACGTTTGCATCGACAAAAAGACTATCGCCCTGGATGGTGGCAGCGGACTTGCTGGACCCGATAAATCCGCCCTGACCCTGATCCAGCGATTTTCGCAGAACACTCAATGTCTGACGCAAACTGCCGCGCGCCTGTTCTTCGCCGCTATCGGGCCAAAGCATCGCGCAAATTGTTTCGCGGGGAACCTCAGTACCCATACGCCGACACAGGTAAAGCAAAAGCGCCACGGTTTTTTTGCCAGATATTGGCGTGTCTAACCCGTTTACCGACGCCGTGACTGGGCCAAAGAGGCAAACCGTCAAATTTCGCTTTTTGGTCGCGCCCAAATCTAAATCTCATTTTGACGAAAAAATAACGAAGCCATGCACGTTGCTCTGACAGGGGCACCGTAGCGTAAAGTCATCAGAACACAAATCTACGGAGAACGGATATGATCCCGCCCAACACAAATGAACTGAGACAGCACTCGGACGACCTGGCAAAAATTGGAAAGAGCCTTCACGACTTGAATGGCGCAGGTAAAGTACTGGTTAATCTGGCCGTAGCAGTTGTAGCATCAATGGTTGTGGTTATTTTCCTTCCCCCAATCTTCGCCGCAATAGTCTAGTGCGTCGCGTCGCCATATTTGACAGCGTTTGAATTTTCTGAATCACTTCAAAAACACTTTTGGAGGTTTTTTGGATGGGCAAACGTGGACCCGCAGTGAAGTATGTTGTTCGGCTTAGTGCAGATGAGCGTGCGCAA
>NZ_CALJXO010000337.1:0-3669 GCF_937988555.1 uncultured Boseongicola sp.
AAGCAAACCACTGTCAGGCAGCGGGTGTGAATTCTCGGCCCGGTTGTTGAGCCAGCGCCCTGCTTCCTGGCGATCTGCGTTGCCGATGACCTTCATTGCGGCGCCGTAAGACCGCAGTAGATCGGTCACGATGACATGTGGTTGGCCAAAGCGCTTCATTGTTTTCCTGAATTTCAATGCTGCTTTGCGATCGCGGCGCTTGGCAAAATAGCTTTCCGAGCACCTCACCTTCGTGATCTAAAGCCTGCCACAGGTAGTGCGTTTCACCGTTGATCTTCACAAAAATTTCGTCCAGATGCCATTGCCAATTCGAATGAGTACGCATCCGATTGACCCGGTTTTTACGGATCTCCACGGCGAACAATGGGCCGAACCGAGTCCACCAAAACCGGATCGTTTCATGGCTAATATCAACACCGCGCTCGTGCAGCAAATCTTCCACACTTCGAAGCGAAAATGGATAACACACATAAATCATAACCGCCAAGCGGATGATTTCGGGAGACGTCTTGAAGTAGCGGAAAGGGGAGTGATTTATCATCCGGAGACGCTAAATTGCCACCCTAACCGGCTCAAGCTAGTTTCCTCAGACAGGACCGTCCCCTATTCCCTCATTTTCCTAGCCTTTCGGCTTGCGGTAGCTTTCGTGGCACCCGCCACAGCTTTTGCCAACGGGCCCCATCGCAGCCTGCAATGCGCCCAAGTCCGTACCCGCTGCTGATTGCATGGCCAAAGCGGCATCCACAAAATCTTTGCCCTTTTCACCAATCTTGCTGTCCGAGGCCCAAATCGCGGGAAGTGCGCGAGTGCCTTCTACACTGTCGCTGTCAGAACCGGGCAACCAGTACCCAGCCTGGCTTAGCGACGCGAGGGCCGCGAGGTTATCCGCCGCGCCGCTTGCCGCAGCAGCATCATAGGGCGTTTCTTGTTTTGCCATGGCTCCGAGGAGGCCGAGATTGAAAGCGTGAAGCTGCATTTGAGACTGTCGAGCCTTTATGGCAGCAGCGATCTGCTTATCGCTGATGTGACCATCAGCAGAGGCAAGCACGGCAATAGAGCCGAAAACCGCCGACATAATGGCCAGAGTTGATTTGCCCATTCTAATACTCCTTTGTGGGGTGAGTTTCGATTTTTGATTGCCCACAGCATAATTGTTCGTAAATGTGATAACAGTCACCATATTTGCAGAATTGGTTATGGATTAATGCACAACGAAAATTGGGACGATTTACGCTTTGTCCTGGCAGTGGCGGATACTGGATCTGTGCTGCAAGCGTCCAAGCACCTGAACGTCAACCATGCGACCGTACTGCGCCGGATTGCCGCATTCGAGGAACGATACGGAACCACGTTGTTTGAACGCACATCCCAAGGATATCGGCTGCTCTCGGATTGCGCACATGTCATTCGCGCTGCACAGGAGGCTGAGGTCGCGGTGCAGGCGGTCCACAGACTTGCGAGCGGCGGGCGTTTGACACTGAATGGTACTGTCAGAGTTACATCAACCGACACTCTGTGTGGGGCAGTATTGCCACGATTTGTTGCGGCAATGCGGGCCGAGGAGCAGAACCTCGCCATCACGCTGTTGAGTAGCAATACGCATCTGGATCTTTCAAGGGACCAAGCCAGCATTGCAATCCGTCCCTCTTTGCAACTGCCAGAGGACATGGTTGGGGAAGTCGCAACAGAATTGGGCTTTGCTGCATATGCTGTCGACCACGAGCAGGCCAATTGGTTGGGGTTGTCCGGCCCTTTGTCGCGCTCTGTTGCAGCGACGTGGATGGACGCCAATGTACCCGCCGGTCAAATCACGACATCGGCAGACAGTTTCCTGACTTTACAGGCACTGGCGGCGCTGGGACATGGCATCGCTGTGCTGCCTTGTTTTGTCGGGGATGGCGATGATCGTCTGGTTAGACTTCCAAAGTCCATGCCAATGCTGAGTGCTCCGTTATGGGTTGCGCACCATGTCGACGCTGTCGAAACACAGCAGATGCGTATTGTTAAGATGCGCTTGTTACGGTTTCTGTCGGACCAGCAAGACTTGGTCGGGTAGATTGAAAGTACGAGTTGAACGAGGGTCAGGATTGAACCCCCAAATTAGGTATGACTTTGATTGACTGCTTCAGAGATTGCAGCGCCGCGCTGCCGAGTTTTTGTTTCCGCAATCGCGAACGTCGCCTTGGATTTTTCACAGTTGCATCCGCCGCAACTGCAAACGGCGGCTTTGTCCGGAGGCTGTGTGAAAACTCGCGATTCTTCATGATTTCGCGCCGCTCGTTTTCGGGAGTTGCTAGTTTGATGGTTCAGATCGACCAGAGCGCGCCCAAATCTGGCAATTTCTGGCATTTGTAAAAGCTCTCGATAGTTTTCAGACAGCCTCTCCGCATTGCAGACCTCGGCCCAGAGCAGACCATCCTTACAGATTGACGTAGATCATGTCGCTTAAACAGAAGTTGTGATGATCTGTTCACAAATACACTTGGCACATAGCCAGTCTGATAGAACGTCAAATTGAAGGAGGCCCACTGATGGATGTGGCAAAGATCGCAGAGTACGCACAATCGCTCTACAACGCACATGGCGACAAGGCCGAGGCAGAGGCGGCGCAAAAGGCAAAGAAATATCAGGAGGAAGGAAACGAGGCTGAGGCTCAAACTTGGCAGTCCGTGCGACGAGCCATCAGCGAGATCCGGGGAGCTCACGAGAGTTAGATTCTTCGTGGCCGCTCTCAGACTTCAGCGGGTCCGGAAATACAATTTTTGGCGGTACTTCAACTGCGGAAGTGCAACACCTGTTTAGATGATCGGCCTTCGACACGTTTTTTCATTTCTTAACAAGATACAAGGAGTTGCGGTATGCGGAGAATTTTTAGCCTCACGGTAGTTATTGCCATAGTAGGGCTTTCTGCTTGTGACAGGGCCAATTCCAATTTGGAGCGTGCCATCATAGGCGGCGCAATCGGCTGCGCCGCCGGAGAGGTGTTGGCTGACGGTCGCTGCGTTGCGGGCGCCGCCGTGGGTGCAGGGGTTGGTGTTTTAACCAACTAGAACGCACCGCGAGCCACGGTATTCGTCAATCCATTCTTGCATACGCGGACCCCGGCTCGAAGGCTCGGTGCGGCTTAGTAAAGCATGCACTCCATTACAGGTGACATTGCCGAAGTGGATCAGGTTCTGTCTGTCGTAAGCGCGTGTGGGACAGTTTAGTGCGATTTGATATCTCTTTTGGGGCTTTTTCATTGGCAATAGAGAATCTTAAATAAGATGGCACCGTCAGAAAAAATTGCGTTGAGGCGGGCAGGGTGGTGACCTAGCTTCGCGGGATGACAAAACGCAGCCATTGGGTGACAGCCTCGTTTTTTTAGTGCGGCACTTCTCTTTCAAAGGCATATAATGCGACATCCGCCCACCGGTCCGCATCAGATCCCGTTTGGCGCTTACACTCGACGACCGTGAGTTCACACAATAGGCACCATGACATGTGGGAAGATCGCTTTGCCCAAGAGGGTTATCTGTTTGGAACTGAACCTGTCCCGTTTCTCCTGAAGCATAACGCGCTCTTTCAGGCGGGTCCGTCTGCGCTGTCAATTGCTGAGGGCGAAGGGCGTAACGGCGTGTATTTGGCCAAGGTGGTGTCGCTACCGGCCAAGATGGTTGTCGCTCAACA
>NZ_CALJXO010000338.1:0-2940 GCF_937988555.1 uncultured Boseongicola sp.
AGCCTGCATCAGAGTGCGCGAGACGGGAGTGCGCGCGAGCCCATAAAGCCGTGGAGCAATCACGCCCGCGCGCAACCCGGCTTCATCGATGTCCATGATCTCGGCTTCATTTTGCCACTCGATTCGATCCTGATTGCTCAGCAGATCGGCCATCATCGAACCCGTCGCGCTTGGCGTAACTGCGAAGACGCCTGAATGCATCTTGACCCCGCAAGGAATGCCAAGGATGGCCGCGCCTTCGGGAATGACAGACATCACATCTCGCGCGGTCCCGTCGCCGCCCGCAAAAACAATGACATCAACCGGTGGCAAATCCAGAACTGCCTGCTGCGTGTCGTACCCAGCGCCGGTCAGGCTCCGTTGCCGAGAAAGGCGAAGATCCAACGGCAACCCCATTGCCCAATCCGCACCAAGACGACCGGGCGCAATGAACAGCGTCGCTTTTGGAACGCGCCTGGTGAGCAATTCCAGTGCCGTCCGGGTTCGCAAGCCTGCCTGCGGAGTTGCCCCCCGCCGAAGGGCCTCAGCCACTGTGTCAGGTCCGTCAGTCCCTTTCAGACCCACAGCACCGCCCAGGCCAGAATTCGGATTCACGATAAGTCCAATGCGCATCTATTGATCTTTAGCGGGTTGAAGGCATCCTCAATATGCGCACACAAGTTCGGAAATGGGAAAGTGATATTATGGAAGTGCCAGACCAAACCACTTTGGGACGCATACCAATCCGTCGACTGATCACCGGCTTATGGCAAATGGCCGATCAGGAAAGGGATGGTAAGCCATTCGACCTTGATAAGGCGGCAGAGGATTTGCTGGCCTATGCGAGGGCGGGTTTCGATACCTTTGATATGGCCGATCACTACGGCAATGCCGAAGTCGTCGCAGGGATGGTGCACAAGGAGATGCGCGACGCCGGTGAGGCACCTCCGACAATCCTGACAAAATGGTGTCCCGAACCAGGCGCAATGACCGCCGGAGTGGTTCGCGAGGGTGTCGAGACCGCGCTGGCGCGGCTGAAGGTCGAAAGCATCGACGTGATGCAGCTTCATTGGTGGTTGTATACCTCGCCGGAGTATTTGGATGCGATGGAGCACCTGATGCGTTTGCGGGAAGAAGGTCTAATTCGTGAAATCGGCCTGACAAATTTCGACGCCGCACACCTGAAGATGCTTATCTCGAACGGCATCGAGATTGCCTCCAATCAAGTGTGCTTTTCTTTGCTTGATCGCCGTGCCGTGCGCGAGTTGTCCGCAGTTGCTCGCAAGCATGACGTGGCAATTTTGGCTTTTGGCACCCTCGCCGGTGGGTTTCTGTCATCCCGATGGTCGGGCAGCGACGAACCCGTCGAAATCGAGGACTGGAGCCGAATGAAGTACAAGCGGTTCATAGACGCAGCAGGGGGCTGGCCGGTCTATCAGGACCTACTGGAAACACTCGGCGAAGTTGCTGAAAAGCACGGTGTTTCGATTTCGAACGTGGCTTCCGCTTGGGTTCTGGATCACGCTGCGGTGCGTGCGACGATTATCGGCGCGCGGCTGGGAGAGACCCAACATCGCAGCGACAATCTCAGGGCACTTGGATTGACGTTCGATGATGAGGATCGCGCGTCCATTGATGTCGCCATAAACAACCTGGCCGACATCCCCGGCGACTGCGGCGACGAATACCGCAAGCCGCCTTTTCTGACCGCCTCTGGCGATCTCAGCCACCATCTGAATGCGTTGCCCCCAGTCTTCCCCGTGATCGAGGTGCCAGGGCCCGCCAAACGCACACGCGCAGTCAGCGGGTCTGTCTGGGAGACGAAGGCAGGGTTCTCGCGCGCCGTTCGGGATGGTCGGCATATCGCGGTCAGCGGCACGACTGCGACGACGCCGAGTGGCGATCCGGTTTGCCCGGGCGATGCGGAAGGGCAGACGATTTATATCCTCGACAAGATCCTCGGAGCCGTAGAAAGCTTGGGAGGCGACATCACCGATGTCATCCGAACCCGAATTTACCTGCGCAATTCCTCGGACTGGGAAGTCGTGTCGGCTGTGCACGCTCATGTCTTCGCTGACGTGCTGCCCGCGAACACGTTATTTGGAGGTGTTGACCTTATCGGACCCTATGAGGTTGAAATTGAGGCCGACGCGATTGTCGTGCGACAATAGGCTGTGGGGTTCTCTGATCATAGACGTGCACGCAGGTGTATTGTCCCGGAGAAACAACCGGCAAACCCAGCAGCCTCCGGAAATTCCGGTTAACCAGGGGCTCACAGGGGCGGTATCGCTTTTTGAATGCAACAATGGCGAACGCATTAGCAGGGTGCATCGTACATCACGAAAAAGCGCTCGTTCTTCTATGCATCAAACAGCGCCAGAATACTTCACCTGCGGCGGCTGATTGATTTATCAGTTGCGCCCGTTGTGGAAAACCCACTGAAATTGATCAGACGTGCGTCAAGATGGTGGATCGAATTTCGCGAACTTAGCAAGTTCATGAACAGGATTGACACCCGAGGGGTTCTCGCTGAACTTGGTCTCGCACAATAGTTCGTTTTGCGCACAATTCGGGCGATAGAACCGAACAGCTGTCTGAACAGGGCCCGCAACGGGTCGATCCAAACGGGAGAAATAAGAATGCTCAAGAGACAATTCATTGCAGGCGTGGCTGGTCTAGCCCTTGCCGCTTTCGCGGCAACAGGTGTCCAGGCGAAGAGCCTCGACGACATCCTTTCGGACGGCGTAATTCGAATCGGGATTAACCCGAATTTCCCCAACATGAGCACACGAAACGACGCGGGCGAATGGGAAGGCTTCGATATCGACGTTGGCAATGCACTCGCCGGGGCGATCGGAGTTGAAGTGGAGTGGGTCCCAACGGAAACGCCACAGCGCGTGCCTTTTCTTGTATCGGATCGCATCGATATCTCACTTGGTGCCCTGACACGTAACACCGAAC